>JBCBZF010000238.1:0-7570 GCA_039815525.1 Bacteroidota bacterium
CCAACCATTGGTAGCTGACCCCAGATGTATCACTGTTACTGGTCAGGGTAATGCCAGCCTGTGTCACACCAGTTTCGATGGTTTCGAGCGTCAGATCAAGGGTAACCACAGAATCACAACCATTTGCTGCTCCCCCAGCAAGGGTAAAGCTCGCACTGTTGTTGTCGCTGGTATAGGTGTTGCCATCGATCCAGGTATAGGTATTACAGGCAGTTTGCACATCTACCCCCTGCGCCGCAGCGTTGATGGTCAGATCAAGCGTAACCACAGAATCGCAGCCATTTGCTGCGCCACCAGCGAGGGTAAAGCTCGCGCTATTGTTGCTCATGGTATAAGTGTTACCATCAATCCAGGTATAAGTATCACAGGCAGTCTGCACATCGGTTCCCTGCGCCGCAGCATTGATCGTCAGGTCAAGACTGACCAGGGAATCACAGCCACTCGCGGCCCCGCCCACAATGGTGAAGGTCGCATTGTTGTTGCTCGTTGTGTAGGTGTTGCCATCGATCCAGGTGTAAGAATCACAGGCAGTTTGCACATCCATCCCGATTGCAGCCCCGGCAGGAACCGTACCAGTGGCCCAATTGGAGCTTGTCCCGCTGAGAGCAAAATTGATCAAGGTTCCATCATTGCCATTGCCGGATGCATCTGTCGCTGTGGTCTGACTGGCATTATTCCCGCCGGCACTTCCTTCATTCAAGCGATAGTACACAATAAGACTGGCCGGTGGGTTACATAGCTCTGTGCTCATGGCACTGATCAAATCTGCCTGTGATCTCGCCACGTCCCAGATACGGACTTCGTCGATGACACCGATAAATGGCCGCTCTGAACCTGGATTGCTCCAGTTTCCGATCGTCAGGTTTTGAGAGGCACTCGACAAGGTAATGGAAACGGTTTGCGAGTCAATCGCCATGCCATCCACATAGAGTCTCATCATGCTGCCGTCATAGGTACCTGCCACGTGATGCCAGGTGTTCAGGTTCAGAATGGGGAGGGTGGTCAGTTCATTCCAGCCGAAGTTTCCCAGGTTAAAATTCAACCTGCCTCCGTCTCCGGCCCGAAGCATATAGCCATTATCCGGATTGTTTTGTTCTTTGTTGATGATGCCTCCCTCGAAGACATTTGGCTGCCAGGCAGTTGCATAAATCCAGGCTTCCAAAGTGATCTGCGTGCCACTCAATTGCACACTCGCGTCATTGCCACAATTGATTCGGTCGTTGACTCCGTCAAAGTTCAGTCCGTTTTGTGCCTGTATGCTTGTACTCAGCAACAGACAGAGAAGAAGAAGTAAAAAACGATGCTTCATGGGAATAGAGTTAATGTCAAGATTTGATGGAAAATATTTAGCGTTCGTATGCTGTTGTTGTCGCTTTTCGTACAGACGAATAGGATGGGAGCCTATCATACATTGAGCCTGCCAGAGACACTCATTCCTTTTACCGGAAGTCTCATATTTTTTCAGACTCTTTGACGCAACGAAACTGTCTTCAGTCGTTCAACCATAACATGCAGGGGGCTGGGTAAGTGTCTCCTAGCTTCTTGTCCAAGCTCGCAAAAAGAGCCAAACCTTTGTGCCTGACACATCATGGGACGTATCAATCAACGTTTATAGCACGCTATTGCTCATAAGTTGGTTGTGTCAATGTTCTCTCCTATTCTGATACAAACTAACTGAATATTCCGATAACTCAAAAGAAACAGTGGCACAAATTGTTGCCGTTGATCCCAGCAAGATTGCACGAAAATTGAAAGATAGAGGAAAGGCACGCAGATCTAGTAAATAGTAAATGAAAAAGGGCCCACTTCCCAGCGGGCCCCCTCCATTGCTCTCTTCGATTTTGCTACTGCTTCACAGTTTTCCGGCTACGCCAAATTCTGTCCTTTGTCAACTTGACAGAAATAGGCATCTGTGTCCTCCTCGAATTTCATCCTCAACTGTTTATTCCTATTCCTTCCCATCTAACTTCCCAAAATCCGTTCAGACGCATCAATCGCAATATCATTGATGCTGGCCCAGCGCCTGGCCATCAGGCCATTCTTGTCGAATTCCCAGTTTTCATTGCCGTGAGCCTGAAACCATTGCCCATCAGCAACCTGATACTCGTAGACAAAACGCACCGCAATCCGGTTGTCAGTGTGGGCCCAATACTCCTTTTTCAGTTTGTAATTGCGCTCTTCCTTCCATTTTTGGGTTAAAAAGGCCTTGATTTCATCGCGACCGTTGATGAATTGAGAGCGATTGCGCCACTG
The DNA here is from genome assembly GCA_039815525.1 of Bacteroidota bacterium. Taxonomy (GTDB): domain Bacteria; phylum Bacteroidota; class Bacteroidia; order J057; family J057; genus JBCAWW01. The sequence goes on from JBCBZF010000238.1 coordinate 2,254, forward strand.
ACTGTCTGGCGTATAGGCCAGGGAGACTTTTTCGGGATCTTTGCTGTTCCAGGCATCTTCAGCCGCTTGTATTTTTTGTTTTGCCGTCTCTTCTGTAAAAGGGGGCAAAGGATATTTCTTGTCCATTGTATCAGGCTGATAAATAGTGGATTTCATAGGTGGTACCCGCCGCTTCGGCCAGCATCGCATGTACGCCGCAATAGGTTTCCAAAGAAGCCTCTACTGCCTGGCGTACTTTGTCCTGGTCTGTAGCAGCGACTTTGATTTGGTAAACAATGTGAATCTGGCGGTAGTACTTGGGGTGTTTTTCAGTCAATTCTCCGCTCACAACAATGTTCAGGTCCGAAAACGGTACTTTGTACCGGTCATTGAGCAAGGCGACGACATCTATGCCAGAGCAACCAGCCAGGCTGCTGAGCAGCATTTCCTTGGGACTGACGCCTTGTCTGATTTTCCCTTCAGGCGCTTTGACATCAAAGTCTACCTTCTGCTCATTGAGCGTGGTGGTAAAGCGCATATCGCCTTGCCAGGCGGTGGTCGTGGTATGTTTCATCGTGATATTGTTTATGTCAATCTGCCATTTTACACAGTATCCAATCAATATACGTGCTACAGACGGCGGAGAACATGCAAAAATTACCCGAATAGATGTCGGTTTTTCCCGAAATGCCTTCCTGAGAAACAAAGGGCGCTCATCCTCATAAGCAAAACCTATTTCATCATCATCAAAAAAGATCACACTTATCAGGAATCTGTCCTTAGCTTCCTTATTATTGCCACAATAAGCTTTTGAACATGAATTTCTTTGACCTTATCCGCACCGGAGACCTCTCTGGCCTCCAACAAGCTCTGGCTGACAATCCATCTCTGGCCGTCACACCAGATGCACGCGGTTTTACGCCCCTGGTAATGGCAACCTACAGTGATCAATTGGCGGTGGCAGAGCACTTGATTGAAGCAGGCGCAGACATCAATGGACAGGATGCTTCAGGCAATACTGCGCTCATGGGAGTATGCTTCAAAGGAAATGAGGAGATGGTCGATATGCTGATCAAACGAGGTGCAGACCTGGATATCCGCAATACTCAGGGTTCGACGGCTTTAATTTTTGCCGCCACTTTTGGGCAAAATGGCATTGCCAGATTGTTGTTGGCGGCTGGTGCGGATGCCTCGATCAAAGACGGACAAGGACATCAGGCAGTCTATTTTGCCCGCAGTAAAAACAATGCGGATCTGGTCGCTTTATTGGAGGCTTAAAAGCCAATGCTTGCAACCTCCTCCTTTTTCTCAGCTTTTTTCTGTGCTGAAGCGGACCGAAAGCTGATTTCCCAGGGTCCCTGCTCAAACCATACTTCCCAGATACCCCACATCTTATCGGCACCATTGTACGCGCCCCGATATACCAGGGCATGCTCACCAAGATATTGCTTGGTCATCAACACATCATTGTCCTCCGTGAGGGTCCCCTCAAAAGTAAAAGCACCGACCATATCGTAGCCGGAACCGCTGATCCGGTTGCCATCAATCTGTATCATCAGGCCTTCCATCGGTTGTCGACCGGTCTCAGCCTGCTCCCACCATCCCTGGCAACGAATGTTGTCTGACATTTTTTGCGTGCTTCTTTGTGGACAAAATTCTATCTCAATTTACAGAAAAGCTGAGGCCTTTTGAAAAAGAGAACGACTATCTTTGCCCATCAAATCCTCAATGATATGTCCCAGATTCATACCGAAGTTCGCAATCACATCCTCTACATTGGCCTCAATCGTCCGGAAAAATACAATGCCTTTTCCCTGGCGATGCTGGATGGTTTGTCAGATGCATTTACCAGATTGGATGAAGATCCAGAACTGCGTGTAGCACTTTTGTATGGGACAGGTGATCATTTTACATCCGGGCTGGATTTGGGGGAAGTAGGACCGGCCGTAGCCGGCAATCAACGGGGATTGTTTGATCCTCAAAAGATCAATCCGCTCCGTACCGAAGGTCGCCAAACCAACAAGCCAGTGGTCATGGCGGTGCAGGGATATTGTTATACCATCGGCATGGAACTGGTCTTGGCCAATGACATCTGTGTGGCCCATCAGGACACCCAATTTGGACAGATCGAGATCAAGCGGGGCATCTTCCCTTTTGGTGGTGGGACCTTTCGCATGCCGCAACGGGTGGGTTGGGGCAATGCCATGCGTTATCTGCTGACCGGAGACAGTTTTGATGGTCGGGAAGCCTATCGCATCGGTATGATACAAGAAATCACGGAGGAGAATCCTTTTGATCGGGCGGAAGCAATCTGTCAGACCATCGCAGCCCAGGCACCATTGGGTGTGCAGGAGAGCATTCGCTCCGCTCGATTGGCGATGGAGAAAGGAGAACAAGCCGCCATTGACGAATTGCTCCCCCGGGCGCGCTGGATCATGCAAACGGAAGATGCGGCTGAAGGCCTCCATTCATTTCTGGAAAGGCGTCAGGCGAAATTCCGCGGCAAGTGATTACACCCACAATAGCAGATTGCCAATCAGAAAAAACAAACTGGACAAGGAGATCCCAATCAGCGGAAGCTTGAACCAGAATTTTTTGGCCAGAAAAATATAAAAGCCCAGCATCATGAGGTTCAATACCTGAAGGCCCCAGGCGCTCGCATACCAATCTGGCTGACTCCATGCAAGCATCAAGTTGACCGACCCAAAGAAGATCGCACCAGAGCTGTGGCTGCCGTTGAAGCCGAGCCAGGCGCGCCAAAGATTGGTCTGATCAGTGATGGGCGCATGAAAACGCTTCATGCGGTCCAGCATCTCCGGATCATTTGGGGTGAAAAGTGGGGTGAAATAGGTCGCATATAAATGATAGGCGCCCATCAGACTGACAATGACACTGCCAATGATGATGAAAGTGTGAGCTGACATAGTGAGAAGAATTAATTTTCAGTAGTTACTGAAAGTACGATAATTTTCTCTTTATGTTTCTCAGCCAAGGTCAAGCGGACCACGCATGATCCATTCTTGGTCTCTCTTCCCTCCCAAAAGTGTTTCGGTCAGGCCCACCAAGTGCTGCACATCCTTTTGGGTAGTTCCATTACTGCGGATGGCTCGCCGCAGTGCACTGGCAAAGGATGCATCCTTTTTTTCAACATACGCCAATACCCGTTTTTTCTTCTCCAGATGTAACTGATGTACACCGCAAAAGACCCGAATGGCTTCTTCGACGATCTGGCTGCCAATTAATTTTGCGCTCAATGCATCTCCTGCCAACAGGCAATCTTCATAATCTTTGAGCTGATCATCTATCCCGTACTTGGCAAATTCGCGTTGGACGCTGGACCAGGCAGCAGGCGGCTGAGCAATCAACGCGCTGGCTTCAGTGATCAGATTTCCAACCACTGCATCAACTTCATACAACAATCTGCCATGCGCAAGCATGTGTGCGGTATTGGGGCGATTACCCTCCTGGCGGAAATAGGCTCTGACCTGCGCCGGTGGATTCTGAAAGTACTCAATCTCGATGCCATCGATCCAGGTATTGCCGCGCTCCCGATACGTACAGCCCTCGGCGAGAATCACATATACATCTACATCAGAGTAGGGGCCAATTTCTCCATGCACAAATGAGCCTGTCGCCAGAATGCCGATGACCTCGGGCTGGTTTTTGATTTGGGCCACGTATTGTTGCAAAGCGGCCGCCATTTCTTCCTTTCTCCCTAGCATACTTCGATTTCCTTAAAAATCTGGGCATTGTTGACAAACTGAATACCTGTGATCCCAAGATTCTGCGCAAGCCGAATATTGTTGATATCATCATCAATAAAAACGACATCCTCCGCAATTACACCGATCTCATCCAGCACTTTTTCAAACAGTCTGGGATCGGATTTGGTCATGCCGTATTGGAAAGAATAAAACTGTGTCTCACTCCATCGGTGAAATTCATAGCGATGAGAAATGTAGGTAATATTCTCCCGGTAGTTATCGCTGAGGATGTGTAGGTGAAAGCGTTTTTGTAAACAATCGACCAGGGTATGATTGAAGTCCAGCGTGTCAAAAATCGCTTGCAGAAATGCTTCTCCACTGAGATGTTGCCCGGTTAGATGGTTGTAATCGCGCAGGAAATCAGCAAAGTAATCTTTACCCAGATTGAGATCATGCCCGTATTGATGATTGAGCTTCCCAATTTGTTTCCACTGAATGAACTGACTTTCCCGGCCGCTGCTCTCAAAAACAACCCCGCCCAGGTCGAGTAAAAGATGTTTCATGTTTCTTTGGTTGTGAATCAAGCTATACTGGTATTTAGGGATAAAGGTTTGAACTGATCCTTGCTTTGTCTGTACACAATGTATCAACAAGCTATTTTCATGAACGTATTCTGGACACTTTTCATCCTGCTGATTTTCCAACTTCCAGTCTTTAGTCAGGATCGTGGCATCCTTGCCAGACAGGCACGTTGGTTTCGACTGGAACAGCAAACAGACAGCATTGATTTTATCAAGATAGGGCCAGATCTCGATCAACGAAAACCTGTTTTCCTACTATGTCAGGGCTCACTGCCCATTCCACTTTTCCTTGATTTTGGGGAGCGGGGCATTGCCATGATCGGAGGTGGTGTTTCAAATTTTGACCTGCCTGGTATTCTGAAACATTATCATCTGATTGTGATTTCCATGCCGCACACACCGGTCGTTGTGCCCAAATCGCAGGTTGATCAATCTTATTGCTACCTACCTGACCCGACAAAACCACGGGAGTTCTTCAAACCTTATGTAGAAGCGGATCATCTGGATACGTATGTGGATCGGGCACAAATTGTCTGGAACTGGCTGAAAGGGCAAAGTTGGGTCAATCCGAATGATCTGGTGATAGCGGGTCATTCACAAGGTTCCAAAATTGCGGCGCGCTTTGCCTTGCAGGAAAAGGATGTGACACGAGTGGGGCTATTTGCCGCCAACCCATTTGGCCGGATGGATCAGTTTGTCAGACAGGCGCGCCATGATGCACAAAAGGGCAAAATCAGTTGGGAGGAAGCCGATAAAAATATGCAGGACCATTATGATTTTTTCCAAAAAGCAGCCGATTCCACTGAACACAAAGCCATGTACAAGACGACCATGAGTTTTTCCCAGATTTTTTTGAATGACTGGTTGCAATTGGATATCCCATTGTATCTGGCATATGGAACCGAAGATCGTACCAGTGATTTATGCGACCTGGTTCCTTTATTTTTCATTCAGGAGAAAAAGACCAACCTCACCTTCAAACGATATCTGAATCTGGAACACAACTTTTTTGAAGTGGAAAATGAGCGTCCCAATTATGAAAAAGCGCATTGG
>JBCBZF010000656.1:0-4210 GCA_039815525.1 Bacteroidota bacterium
CGACTCGTCTTCGAGACATTGGGCTCGAAATTCGATACAGGGGCTGCCAAAGCAGCTTTGATTTTGGTTTTGAATCAGCCATTGGCGGTCTGAGCGTCCAATGCCGGCCACATTTTCGTCATAGATGTCTTCATCAAACAAACTACGGCCGAGGGGAGAAATCATCCCTTTCGCTTGCGCCTGCAATCCATAGCGAATCGCGAAGTAGGTCTCCACTTTCATTTGGCTGCTGTCATCCAGAGGTTCATCATACAGGATAAACTCTGCCAGATCTCCCTTGAAGGCGCCATAATCTGAGTGTCCACCAATGTTGAGAAACCTGAGATCATCCGCAAAGCTACCGATGGTATTGCCACCAACGGCAACCCCATCCACCCAAATCGTTCGGCTTCCCATACCAGTTTCAGGTACTCTGACCATACCAAGATGTGGCGTCGCATCATTGGTCTCTTCAAATGCCTGGGCGTAGGTATCCACACCATTCAGCCGAATATGATGACTCATTCGCCCAAAACGCAAACCAAGCTCAGATTGGTAGACGGAAGCATCCATCAAACTGGTGTCAGTCGCGGCCAGTATGCTGCCAAATTCATCTTCCGTTTGGAACAAAACGAACTGATTGTAGCCTTGCTTGGGGAAAAGATCAGATAGGCGAAGTGAGAGTAAATCATTTTGCCCATCGAAGGTCAGGGCGCTATGACCATTAATTCGATTGGTATGGAAAGTAGGTTGGAAAGCAGTCTGTGTTTGCTGTGCCAGCAAGTACTGTCCGGGAGCCGGCATATTGGCCCAATTCGCGACCGATTGGTTGTCCTGCAGCATTCGCTGGGAAGCACCGGGGCCACCCTCTGCAGAGAACCAAATCGAAGGCATTTGCTCAATACCACCCGGCCAGGGCTGTTGTTCACAATCAAGACTTCGGATCGCGATTCGGAAGAATGAAACCTCAGCCTCTGGATTGTTGCCTTGTTCAACCAGTTGGAAAACACATTGGCGATGATCAGGCTGAAAGGTAAAAGGAATCCGGTAAACACCAGCAGTAGGACGCTTTTCATGCCAGATAATCTCCTGGCTGGTTCCGACCAGGGACACCGTCATCGCAGCCCGTTTCCATTGACTTTCCTCAATTTGCAGCAACAACTCATAGCTCTCTCCCGGAATCATCTGCGTGATGTCCAGAGGCAGGCTCACAGTCTGGGGCAGTTGAAATAACAATCTGCAATTCTGCCAAAAGCCACCATTGGCACTTGACAAAGGAATGTCTGTGAAGCACTGACCATAAAGTGGCCGGTGTACCGCAAGTTGAATGAGAATGCAAAAGGCGAAAAAGACCCTGAAAGCAGGCCGTATCGTTCTCATATTTACCGAATACCCTTCTTGTTATTTCACAATATACAATTTATTCTCATGTTGTTGTACCATGACAGCTTCAGACGCTTCTTTGAGGTCTTTGACTGAGAAGTTGATCATGGTGTAGAGTTTCAGCCCTTTTCGGATATCTACTGAAAATTGATCCAGCAACAATGATTCAAACGCACTGATCTGGGCTGCTTTGTCATCAACGCACAACATCAGGGAAATGGCAGAATTTTGGACCAGATTTACCTTCAGGCCAGTTTTGTAGACGTATTCAAATATGGTCTGCATCAGTCTTTCCTCCATAAAAGAGAAATCCCGCGGTTTGATGCTGATAAATGCCTGATTCTTCTTAACAATATAGGAGGTGATTTCTTCGGCATTGGTCGAGGATGATATTTCTGTACCGGGTAATTTGGTATCCAAAAAGCATTTCACCTGTAAAGGAATTTGCTTATTGAAGATCGGCTTAATGGTTTTGGGGTGAATGACACTCGCACCGTAAAACGTCATTTCCACTGCCTCTTCATAAGAAAGATTGTCGATTTTGACCGTTTTCTCCCGGATGCGGGGGTCTCCATTTAAGATCCCTGGTACATCTTTCCACACCACCAGTTTATCAGCATTGAGACAGTGGGCAAAAATAGACGCAGTGTAGTCTGAACCTTCTCTTCCCAGGGTGGTCGTCCGCCCATTAGTCGTAGAGCCAATGAATCCCTGGGTAATCACTACTGCCGCTTTCTTCATTTTTGGCTGAATCTCCCGGCTGATATTCTCCTGGGTCAGCGACCAGATAACCCCCGCTTGTTTATGATTTGCATCAGTTTTGACCAGGGTACGGGCGTCTATCCATTCACATGCTGTATGTTCCCGGCGGAGGTATTCAGAGACAATCGTCGTTGACAGGATTTCTCCATAAGAAACAATGCGATCATAGGTTCGGGAAGGAAACTCTTCCAATAACAGGATGCCCTGTACAATCCGTTCAATTTCAGTAAAAAAGCCATTGACTTTCTCCACGACTGAAGCCAGAAGTTGATCGCCAAAAAGATCCGTCAATACGCCATGGTGAAAGCGTTTAATTCGCTTAAACTGATCCAATGCCTCTACCTCTTTTTGATCCCTGGCCAGGTGAGCGAGATTTTCGAGATGATTGGTGGTTTTGTCCATGGCAGAAATGACAATCAGACATGGGTGTTCCTGATGTTGCAGGATGATGTTGGATACATTACGGATCGCGGCAGCGTCTTTGACCGACGCTCCGCCAAATTTCATGACTAACATAAATGGAATGTGAAATTGGGAATAGGGGTCGCGGCTCAGTGAATCACCAGCTTCTGTTTATAGTGAGTCTGTTTTGAACGCAACGACAAGACATAGATGCCTTTCGGCAACTGGGGGGAGAGAGTAAAACGATATGAATGTTCCATGCGGTCCAGCTCTTCTTTTTGTAAGAGCTTACCCTGCATATCATATAATTCAATCTGAACGTCCTGCTGAGGCAATGAACTCAGGACATTTACCCAATCACGGGCCGGATTAGGAGAAAAACGAATCGCAGTATTTAAGTCTGGTTCGATGTTCGTTGTGGTGCTGTCCTGTTGAAAACCGTCGAAACTGAATACATACAAACCAGTTTGCATGTCAGATGCCAATACCAGACCACTGGGCAACAAAGGATACACGCCCCATACACCACGATAAAATTCATCATTGGCCGCAGGATAAGTATCATAAAAGCCAGCGAGTGTGGGCTGAATGGGATCGGTGATATCAAAGACGTACACACCGTCGTAGTAGTAGGAGACAAATACAAAGTTGTCAACGATCAATGGGTTATGACCGATGGCACTGGAATCCCGGTTCATAAAGTCCAGCGAAGGAAACAGAAAGGAGTTGATGGCGAGATTGTCAAAATCCTGCACGTTTAACACCTTTAGCGGCATGCCATGGGTCTCATCTGCAAAGACATAATACTTTCCATCATCGGTCAACCAGCCGCTATGATTATACCCCTGAAACGGATAGCTACTGACAGAGCCAATCAGGTTGGGATTGAGTGGATCAGTCATATCCACAATCCGTAAACCAGCAAATTCAGTATTTAAGTAAACGGTGTCATTACGGGAGTACAAATCGTGCACTACGCCGTATTGATTGTAAGTATCAATCAGGATCGGATTGGCGGGGTCAGCTATATCGTATAGTCCAAAATTTGCGCCGGGCGGGAAACCAGGACTGACATTACGTGGCACACAGGCATACATCCGATTCCCCTCAATCCAAATATTATGAGATATCTGGAAAAGCGTATCTGAATCGTACACGAGGTGCACACTATCTGGTAGGTAAGACATATCTACCACCTGCAGGCTGCTTTCCCATTCATCTGCCACCATAAACAGGAATTCGCCTTTGTTTTTGTAGTCCCGGTGAATCATGTCGTCTGCCTTACCGGCGACGAAATCAACCTGAACAACATTGCTGGTATCTGTAATATCGAAGAAGTGGGTCCCAATGGAAGAACCAATGATGGCATATTCACGGTCTTTCACTTCATCATGCCATCCCCAAATCTCGTTATAGGTATTGTTGATAAAAAAAGCAGGTGGGATCGTAGCGTCTTCCCAGTGGTAGACCAGGTCCATATTCAGCTTGTCCTGTCCTACCAATGTCAGGTTGACCAGGCAAAACAACATGCACAATATGGATACGCGAAAGTTCATTTGGCTGTAAATATAATCAAACCAAGTAATGAAACAGGTGATGATTTTCATTTACCGGGGTAAAATCGACCCGATTGACATCCATTCGTGTTAAAAGGGCCTGATAATCCGCAGGATTGACCAATTCA
>JBCBZF010001183.1:0-2052 GCA_039815525.1 Bacteroidota bacterium
GTGGGTCTACGAACGGATGCCGATCAATGAAGCTGCTACCGATGGGGTATTGTTTCATAAACCAGTCATTCATGACCAAAAGATATATGCCATTGTGGGGAATACGGTCTATTGCCATGATCTGGCCAATGGTCAGCCGATCTGGTCACAGGAAATCAATGGGAATTTGAGCGTTTCCGGCATACTCATCTATCAGAATCGATTGGTGGTCAATGGTGGTGATGACGCGCTGGTGGCCCTGGATGTACAAAATGGTCAGGTATTATGGCGTGGAGAAGGCTCCGGAACCAGTAGCTTTCTACCGGGACGGGAGTTGAATGGTGTACTGTATTTTAGTGGAGGCGGCAGTGGAAAGATTCATGCAGTTGATCTTGAAACTGGTCAGACCATCTGGCGGCTTGAAGCCGGGATGGTGGAGCCTGAGGCAGATGATTGGAAACCAGATGTATATGTTGTGGCCGGTAAAAATGGCGAGAAGGGGCGCATTGTCGCCATGACGCATCAGCATGCCTATTGCTTTCCGGCTGCGCGCTGAAGCTGATTGAAATGGCCTGTTTGAACAGCAATGTGACTGTACAAACAGGCCCGTTTTTTATCAGATATTTAGGCGTTTTCGAGTAGCCAGAGAACAAAAATGATCAGGGCTACCAATAGTAACAGTACCCCAACTACATTGAATACGCCGGCAATCCCAACGCCAAGGAGGCTATCCAGAATGCCACCGATCAGAATGACGATGATGCCCCCTGCCGCCAGAAATAGACTCGAACGCAGTCGACTGTCCAGCGCTTTCTTCCCTGGCTTCTTTGCCTGAAGACGGTCCAGCTTTTTCTGGATACGTGCCTGTTTGCGGGCCAACTTTTCCTTTTGCTTCTCAGACAACTTTTCGGTGATGCTCTCACGCAAACTGGCCTTTTCCGGATGAAACTGGGTTGAAGCAGCCATCAGGGGGAGATTGGGGAGTAAGAGCAGGCTGAGAATGAACCAAAACGATTTCATACATTTTTCCTTTGAAGCGAACGCAAAAAGTTAGAGAAGTCTCGAAAAGCCGGAAACTAATGGGAAATGTGATCGGCTCCAAACTTCTCTGAATGGAGCCGATACGTTGACATTACATATTTCTACGATACTGTCCGCCTACTTCGTACATCGCGCGGGTAATCTGCCCCAGAGAAGCCACTTTGGTGGCATTCATCAGATGGTCAAAGAGATTTTCATTGCGAATCGCCGCTTGTTGCAATGCTTTCAGCGCCGCAGTCGCAGCAGTTTCATTGCGCTGCTGAAAGGCACCCAATTGATTGATCTGCGCTTTCTTTTCATCCTCACTGCTTCGGATGACCTCCTCAGGAATCACAGTTGGTGAGCCATCGTCCGAAAGAAATGTATTGACACCGATGATGGGATATTCCCCGGTATGTTTGAGGGTTTCATAATGCAGCGACTCCTCTTGAATTTTGCTGCGCTGGTACATGGTTTCCATGGCACCGAGCACACCACCACGCTCTGTGATCCGATCAAATTCCATTAAGACGGCTTCTTCCACCAGGTCAGTCAATTCCTCAATGATGAAAGAGCCTTGCAGTGGGTTTTGATTTTTGGCCAGCCCCAGTTCATGATTGATGATCATCTGGATGGCAATGGCCCGTCGCACCGATTCTTCCGTAGGGGTGGTGATGGCCTCGTCATAGGCATTGGTGTGCAGCGAGTTGCAATTGTCATAAATCGCGTACAAAGCCTGCAGGGTGGTACGGATATCATTGAAGGAAATCTCCTGGGCATGGAGAGAACGTCCCGAGGTCTGAATGTGATATTTCAGCTTCTGCGCCCGCTCATTGGCACCATATTTCATCTTCATGGCTTTGGACCAAATCCGTCTTGCCACCCGTCCGATAACCGCATATTCAGGATCGATGCCATTGGAGAAGAAAAAGCTGAAATTGGGGGCAAACTGATCGATGTGCATGCCCCGCGAAAGATAATATTCCGCAAAGGTGAACCCATTGGCGAGGGTAAAGGCCAACTGGGTAATGGGATTGGCGCCGGCTTCAGCAA
>JBCBZF010001055.1:0-2527 GCA_039815525.1 Bacteroidota bacterium
CAGGTAGACTGGAAAAGCACCTTGAACCTCTACAACAAAACGATTGGTGCCAACCAAAAAGCTGATTTGACCATCAAGACTTTTCCCAACGGGAACCATACCATCCAACAGTGTGAAAGTGGTGGACTAAATGAAGATTTGGCAAAATTTAATTACTCAGTTTGTGAAGGTTATTATGAAGCGATGGAGATCTGGCTTACTCAATTAACACACAAAAAACGCCCTTAGCATGAGCGTTTATCCACAACCTTATCATGATCAATTCTTTTCCTACCGACCTCCAATATTAGAGGGCTCGCAAGGGTTCTTAACCGTTACAAACGCTTATATCAACAAATTGTAGAATGAAGGTGCCCTGTATTGTATTTATAAATATACAGTTTGCATTTGCGCCTCCCCCCTCGCAGCCTTGCGCGCAGTTTGATCCGCCCTCCGGACGGGCTCAATGATCCGATACTCCCCAAGAAATGACTTGATCACCGCCAAAGCCTGTTCCTGGCTGATGCGATATCCGGCACTGACGTAGATGGGCTTGACATCAGTTCGACTACGAAGGACATAGCCCAACAATTCGCCATTCATTTCCAAGGCTTCATGCGCACCTTGCTCCTCACCCAATTCAACTGTTTGCCGAATCAGGGGATCTTTGGCAACGCCAATACTTGGCAGACTACTTTTCACCCCCACCCAACTGGCCAAACCCATTTTCCGTGGATGCGCGGTACCATGTCCTTCAATGATGAGCAACTCCGGCCATTGTCCCAGATGCTTCTGCAATTTTCGCAAAGCCCTCAATAAAACCGGCCCTTCCCGAAAGGCAAAAAAGCCAGGGACGTAAGGTTGATCGACACTTTCCTGACGCACAAATTGTTGGTTGACACCAGTTTCCCAATCAAGGACATCCATGCCGACAAAGGCTTCATTTTCTTTGTATTGAACATCCAGGGTACAGACGATGCTACCTCTTGGCAGTGCAATGATCTTTCCAGTCGGATAGATTTCCAGCCTCTTGACCAGATCCTCTTGTTCAATTTTCCAATCGTCAATTTGACTCATCCAGGCATAAATTGGCCGGAAAATACACCTTCCTTCTGTCTTTATATAAAGATATGGCATGCCATGATCTTGGATTCATAGACTTTTTTGATCACGGTCGTCTGGGCATTGATGGGAACAACCTGGTCAATATTAGCAGCTGCTGATTAAGAGAATCTTCCTGTCAGTATCTTCAAGGTACATTCATTTGCTTAGCTGATTTGGAGATTTTTATGGCAACAAAAAACCCTGGAAAAATTTCGAGCTCTCATTCTAAAAAATACTTCCCAACTTTTCGGTTGCAGGCAAATGGAGTGAATGCGATTTTTGAATCATGCAAATCAGTGATCCCAAAACCATCCAGACATTTTACCAGGCATTGCTCGACCGGGACCAGAGTTATGTTGGCAGTTTTTACGTTGGGGTAAAAACCACTTCAGTCTTTTGCATTGCCAATTGCCGGGCGAGAAAGCCCAAACTGGAAAATGTGGTCTTTTACACTGAGTTAAAGGATGCACTGGATCACGGATTTCGTCCCTGCAAGATTTGCAAGCCAACTGAAAACGCTGAAACCGTTCCTGAGGCGGTTGAAAAGGCCATACAACTGGTTCAGACCCATCCCAAGGAAAAAATCACCGATCAACGTTTGCTGGAAGCAGGTTTAAGGCCAGACAGCATTCGCCGCTGGTTCAAAGCTCATTATGGAATGACATTTCATGCTTATCAGCGCATGTACCGGGTGAATATGGCTTATCAGGAATTGCGGGAAGGCAAAAAGACGACAGCTACAGCTTTTGACACAGCCTATGAATCGCTCAGTGGTTTTGGATACACCTACAAAAAAGTTTTAGGAAAATCCCCCCGAAAGAGCCTGGATCAGGCACCGATCATTCTCAGTCGTCTGACCACACCCATCGGTCCCATGTTTGTCTGTGCTACTGATAAAGGCATTTGCCTGTTGGAGTTTGTGGATCGCAAGAGTTTGGAGACAGAATTTAAAGAGCTGCAACAGCTTCTGAAAGCACATATCATTGCTGGAGATCATCCGCATATCAAACAACTCAAACGGGAGTTGGAAGAATATTTTGCCGGGAAACGGACATCATTTGATGTAGCGCTCCATTTCCCTGGTACAGAATTTCAGCAAATGGTCTGGCAGGCGTTGGTGCACATTCCTCAAGGAGATACCATCAATTATCAGGCCCTGGCCGAGCAATTGGGCAAGCCCAGCGCAACCCGTGCGGTTGCCGCCGCCAATGGGCGCAATCGGATTTCGATTTTGGTTCCCTGCCATCGGGTGATCGGAAAAAACGGTCATTTGACGGGATATGGAGGGGGTTTGCAGCGCAAGCGTTGGCTTTTGAAGCATGAGGGGGTGGTATTGATGACGTGACAATCTTATGTCTCCGCTTATTTTGTATATCCTGCAGACTGTATCGGGTGATATCTCATTCCATATATTTTTTCTGATAAAATGATGATTAAGGAGATA
>JBCBZF010000223.1:0-7781 GCA_039815525.1 Bacteroidota bacterium
GAAACTTTGCCCCTCGATCATAGCCCTCCGTACTGTCTGAGAGAACTTCTGCGATTAAGATGGGATTGACAATCGCATGTTCGTCTTCCCGGCTGGTTTGAACGGGACCACAAACAACCGAAGCTTGGGGATAAACAAAGCGATTGGCCGCCTCAATCCGGACTCTGACATCACCGTTAAATGGCGTACTTTTTTTTCCCCGACAAAGAATATTAAGCTCAGCATTGATGGCATTTCCTAAAATGCCATGATGCAAACTCCCACCAGCCATTGCGAAGACCTGCCCATTGTGATATTCATGACGCACGTCAGAACCTGCTTCATGTTGCAGATATTCTTCGATGCTCAGATTTGCCAATGCTTTTTCGCCCATCAGAAAACTTTGATACAAGATACAAAGAAGGAGTAGTATCACTCCCTCAACCCAACTTTCCGTATCTTCCCATTCACACCTATTGATACAGCATGCCTTTCACAAGCGTCTATTGGATCACCGAATATGAACATTCCCGTATCGGCACCATGGCCAGACCGCGCGGCGGAGACTGGCTCAAAGATGAATTGACCGCCTTGCAGAAAGAGGGCGTCGGATTGGTGGTTTGCTTACTGGATGCCGATGAAATAGAGGAGTTGGGCTTAATGGAAGAGCGCATGCTGTGTTATGACCTCGACATGGATTATATGCGTTTCAGCATCCCTGATTTCGATGTCCCGGAAAGCAGCGGAGACTTTCTGGATGTGGTGGAAAAAATTGACAAACAGCTCAATAAAGGGACGAGTGTGGTGATTCACTGTCGGATGGGCATCGGACGATCGACCATGATGGCAGCAAGTGTATTGATGCGAAAAGGCCAATCACTAACAGATGCTATTCAGATGATTCAGCAGGCCCGTGGCCGACAGGTCCCGGATACAGAGGAACAAATGCGCTTTCTCCAAAAAATTGCCCGCATGAAACTTTGAGTTCACCTTCTTCTCCTCTATGCTTTTCAATTTCTTTCGTTTATGATCAGCCTTCAGAACCCCACGCTTTTTCGCAATCAGTGTTTTATCAATGGACAATGGCGCGATGCACAAAACGGTGCCACCATGCCAGTCCTCAATCCATTTGATGGCGCAAGCATTGGTCAGGTACCCGACTGTGGTGTAGCAGAATGTCGCGAAGCGATTGCGGCAGCCCATGCCGCATTTGGCAGCTGGAAACAGCAGACCGCAGCAGAAAGAAGTCAGATATTGCGCCGCTGGTATGCGTTACAAATAAAGCATCTGGACGATCTGGCCCGGATTCTCACCCTGGAACAGGGGAAGCCACTGGCCGAAGCCAAAGGCGAAATTCGCTATGGCGCCAGTTTTGTGGAATGGTTTGCGGAGGAAGCCAAACGTGCCTACGGAGACATCATTCCCGGCCATGGCCGGGACAAGCGGATCACGGTCATCAAACAGCCCATTGGGGTGGTAGCTGCCATCACCCCCTGGAATTTCCCCAATGCCATGATCACCCGCAAAGTTGCGCCTGCTTTGGCAGCCGGCTGTACGGTGGTGATCAAGCCTTCTGAGCTGACGCCTTTCAGTGCGCTTGCCCTGGCCGAGTTGGCGGATCAGGCGGGCTTTCCAGCCGGTGTCTTCAATGTTATCACCACCAATGATGCTCCCGCCATCGGACAAGAATTAACCAGTCATCCAAAGGTTAAGAAGATTTCCTTCACTGGTTCTACCCAGGTCGGCAAAATACTTTTGCAACAATCTGCTGACACGGTCAAAAAAGTGAGCCTGGAACTGGGGGGAAATGCCCCCTTTATCGTGTTTGATGATGCAGACATCGATGCGGCGGTGGAGGGCGCCATCGCGTCTAAATTCAGGAATGCCGGCCAGACCTGTGTCTGCGCCAACCGCATCTTCGCCCAGGCGGGTATTTATGATGATTTTGTCCAAAAATTGACCGAAGCAGTGGGGAATCTCCAAATGGGCAATGGACTCCAGGCGGGCGTGAACATTGGTCCGCTGATCGAGCAGAAAGCCCTGGAGTTTGTGGAAAAAGTAGTAGGAGATGCCAAAACAAAAGGCGCCAATATCCTGACTGGTGGAAAGCGACAAAGAGATCATGGCTTACTCTACGAGCCAACCATTATCACTGACGTCAATACAGATATGATGGTGTTTCAGGAAGAAATTTTCGGTCCCATTGCGCCGGTATTCCGGTTTGAAACCGAATCGGAAGTGATTGAATTGGCCAATGACACGCCCTTCGGGCTTGCTTCTTACTTTTATGGCCGCGACTATGCCCGGATCTGGCGGGTGGCCGAAGCATTGGAATATGGCATGGTCGGCATCAATACGGGCATGATTTCTACCACAGTAGCCCCCTTCGGCGGCATCAAAGAAAGCGGTTTTGGACGGGAAGGGTCGAAATATGGGATGGATGATTATCTCAACCTCAAATATATGTGCTGGGGCGGCGTGGAATAGATTACATGGCCCGATACGGACCATAGCTATAATATTTGGGACGATTGTCCAGGCGCACATGGAGCCAGTAAACGCCTAAGCCGGCCGTGCTCAACCAGACCTTTTCATGGTTGACGCGCTCAGTCATCGCAGCGCCGATTGCTTGTAGCAGAGCATGCTGCTGTTTCATATTAGCTCCACGCACAAACTTGCCCAGATGCGTATAGATTTCTTCTTTCTGCAATGGATTGGGGACCACCAGGTGTGCATCTCCTCCCAAATTGGAAAAGCGGACCACTTCGCCCTCGCCAAACTTTGCCTGAAAAGGCCGGGGATTACTTTGAACCACCGCGAGTATCGGGCTGTCGATCAGGACAAATTCAAAGCTTTGTTGGAGACTATTGCGACTCACGGGCGGACATTCCCAAAAATAGGCCGTAAAGTCAGACTCAGTCAGATCCTGTAACATCAGACTCCGAAAAGATTCATCAGTCTGCCACAGCTTTATGACTTCCGCAAACGTCAGCAATGTTCCATCTTTCAGATAGCGATATAGAACGCATTCAGAAGAGAGAATTTCAGTTTGACTTTGATACATCAGATTTGAATTGACGGTCTCAATATAGGTCAGGGATGCTTACACACAATTTTTTGGTGGGCTTGGTCATCATCATCAAACAAAAAAAGGCACACGCGGAGTGTGCCCAGAAATATTCTGTTTGGCTATCGGACAAAAGAAAAATAAGTTCAGTAGTAAAGTGTCGATGATCAGTTTTTGCGTTGGGTCAGCATATAAATAATAGAACCCAGGAAAGGGAACATCACCACGCCGGCAGTCCAAAGCAGTTTTTTCAAGGTATCAAAGCCAGTTTGTTGCCAGATATTGACAATCACACCAACTGTGATGAGAAACCAGATTGCAGATAAAATGAAATTGATCATGACAGCTTGAGATTAAGTGAATCTTTCTTTTGTTAAGGCTACGACAATCTGAAAGGTGTGTTGTTCAGCTTCGGCAAAGTACCTCATTGACCAGACCAATGACAGATTGCTTTCGACATACTAATGACTTCTCTTTTCTTAGAGGGTTGGAAAACGAGCCATAAAATGTAATAAAGATGGCTTCCATACATCTAAGTGATTGACATAGAGTCCCAAACCCTTTTGCCGAGCAAACAGACGCACTGGCAGAAGGCAGCCTTTTTGTGGTAGATCAGACTTGGGAAAACGGTTTTTGCAGGCGACCATTGTATCGTCCGGTATCGTGTATTGTCCGCAGAAACATTGTTTTAGGTATGCAACTTTCGATCACTAATCTCTCCCAAACCTACCCCAATGGCGTAGAGGCATTGCGTGGGGTTAACCTTAGTATGAGCACAGGGATGTTTGGCCTCCTGGGACCAAATGGAGCAGGAAAATCTACTCTCATGCGTATTCTGGCTACCCTGCAGGAGCCCACCTCCGGCGCAGTAGAATTCAACGGCCTGAATGTTCTCACCCAAAAAGACGAGATCCGCCCTCAACTGGGCTATCTGCCTCAGGAGTTTGGCATTTACCCAAAAGTGAGCGCGGAAAATCTACTGGACCACCTCGCAGTTCTCAAAGGCATTTCACATAAAAAGGAACGCAAAGAATTGGTTGAATATCTACTCAACAAAACCAATTTATACGATGTCAGGAAGAAAAATCTGGGCGGTTATTCCGGTGGTATGCGACAGCGGTTTGGCATTGCGCAAGCCCTGATCGCCAATCCCAAGCTGATCATCGTCGATGAGCCTACAGCTGGCCTAGACCCTGCCGAGCGTAACCGCTTTCACAATCTGTTGAGTGAATTGGGCGAAGACGCCATTGTGATTCTCTCCACCCACATCGTAGACGACGTCAAAGAGCTTTGTACCAATATGGCCATCATCAACAAAGGCCAGATTCTCATGACCGGTAATCCCCTGGAAGCCATTCAGGCGATTGATGGGAAGGTGTGGCAGAAGCGCATCAATAAGGATGAATTGGGCGGCTATCAAGAGAGCTTCAATGTCATCTCTGAAAAACTGATCATGGGTCAGCCAGACATTCATGTTTTCAGCTATACGCAACCAGATGAAACATTTAACCCGATCCAGGCAGACCTGGAAGATGTGTATTTCGCGCACATCACCGGTCGGGTGCGTTCTACTCAGACCGCCAGTGTTTAATGATCCATTCATTTTTGAACCATCACATTAAACACCAAGAAGATGTTTAGCAGTATCATCAAATTTGAATTGCAGTACCGGATGAAGCGTCCGGCTACGTATATATATTTCTTCATCCTCGCCTTGTTCTCCTTTGCGGCATTGGCGATGGAAGAGCTGACCGTAGGCGGCGGCACTGGGCAGATCAAGGAAAATGCACCAACTCAATTGGCCCTGATGATGGGAATCTTGAGCATCCTGCCGGGATTTTTCATCAACTCTGCCATCATGGGCGTGCCCATCGTACGGGACCGGGAACACAAAACCGAGTCCATGCTCTACACCACTTCCCTCAATAAAACCCAGTATCTGTTTGGCCGCTTTATTGGCTCATTCCTGGTGTTGGTATTTGTTTTCTCCGGCTTGCTCTTTGGGTTGATGCTGGGAGGATTGGTGGTTTCGGGAAAGGAAGATTATCTGGCATTTGATGCCTGGCACTACATTCAGCCCTGGTTGCTGTTGGTGTTGAGCAATATTTTCATTGGAGCCGCTCTCTTCTTTGCCGGTGGGGCACTAACCCGTAAACTGGTGTTTGTCTTTATGCAGGGCGCGATTTTACTGGTTCTCTATTTGATTGGTGGATCGATGGGCTCTGACCTGGACCAAAAGACTTTTGTGGCGCTGAGTGATCCATTCGCGCTCAACACCATGGATGTCATTTCACAGTACTGGACCATTTCGGAAAAAAATTCACAGCTATTTGGACTCAATGGCCTGATGCTGATGAATCGACTGATCTGGGTAGGCGTGGCATTTTTGTCTCTTGGCCTGACCTGGGCAGTGTTTAAGTTTCAGGTGGTGCGCACCTCCAAACGAAGCAAGAAAGCCGCTGCGGTCGAAACACAACCCAAAAGTGTCCTGGGCAGCCTGCAATTGCCACCAGCGACCATTACGGATGGTTTTCGGACCAATTGGTTGCGCATTCAGCATTTCACACGCCTCTATCTCTCCGAGGTGGTCAAATCGGTTCCCTTCATCGCCATCCTGGCCATTGCCATGCTGATGATGGCTGTCAACGGCGCCTATTTCAATAACCTATATGGAACGGAAGTCTATCCCCAAACCGGTCTCCTGCTGGATCAATTGCTCAATGACTTCTACATTTTCCTGATCATCATTGTGGTGTTTTACTCTGGAGAATTGGTTTGGAAAGAACGGGACATCCGCTTCCATCAGATCTATGATGCGACTGCAGTCCCCAATTGGGTGAGCCTGACCAGTAAATATCTTGCGATGGCAGGTGTTTTCGTCTTACTGCTGCTCTCCTTTATCCTGATGGGCGTATTGATTCAGACCTTTAAAGGCTATTTCGACTATCAAATTGGTTTATACTTCCGCTTCCTCTTCACCGAGACCTTCCTCTGGTTGCTGCTTTACACTGGTTTTGCTTTTTTCATTCAAGTGATGGTCAACAACAAATTCATGGGGCACGCCTTTATGATTGTGTTTTACATCATCAACTTTTTTGCCCTGAGTCAACTGGGACTAGAGCACAATATGTTCCGCTTTGGTAGCGGGCAGCTTGGGACATTCTCCGACATGAACAATTTCGGTCCATTTGTCCAGCCCTTTAATTGGTTCCAGATATACTGGATTGGCTTTACCATGTTGCTCTTTGTGGTGAGCATCCTTTTTGCCACCCGTGGCACCAACGCCATCGGAAAAACCCGTTTGAAACTGGCGGGCCTGCGTGTCAATCAGAAGATGATCGGCTTTGGTATGCTGGCGCTGCTGCTTTTTGCCGGTTCCGGCTGCTTCGTCTATTACAACACCAACGTCCTCAATGAATACCGCAATTCGGATCAGTCAGAAGAACTGCAAGCCAATTATGAGAAGACGCTGAAAAAGTACGAGGACCTGCCCCAACCCAAAATTGTGGAAACCAACTTAGCGGTTGACATCTATCCGGAAAAGCGCGATTTCACTGGCAAGGGTTTTTATATCCTCAAAAACAAAACCAGTCAAGCCATTCCTGACCTCCACATTCAGACACACAATCGCAATAATCTACGGGTAGAAGATCTGAAACTGTCGGTCCCTGCCAAGATCAAAGAGACCTATGAAGAATTCAACTATCTGATCTATGAGTTGGAAACGCCGCTGGCACCGGGAGACAGTCTGCGCATGGATTTCACCACCATCTTCGAGACCAAAGGCTTCAAGGAAGGCGGGACCAATACGGACATTGTCTTTAACGGGACCTTTTTCAATTCCACTTACTTCCCCGGCTTAGGATATGAGGAAAGCAATGAATTGGGCAGTAAAAAGACCCGCAAAGAGTATGATTTGCCCGAAAAAGAGCGACAGCGTCCACGCACTGATACAGTGATGCACAAAGTCAATTTACTGGGTGATGATGCAGATCGGATTCGGTTCGAGATTGTCCTGAGTACTGCTCCAAATCAGATTGCCATTGCACCGGGCTATTTACAGCGGGAGTGGGAAGAAAATGATCGGCGCTATTTCCACTACAAGATGGACAAGCCGATTCTGAACTTTTTCTCCATTGTGTCAGCAGATTATGAAGTGATGGAAGAAGAATGGAATGGTATCAAATTGCAGATTTTCTACCATCGTGGACATGACTATAATCTGGAACGGATGATGCGTGGCATGAAAAAGTCGCTGGGATATTTCTCCAAAAACTTCAGCCCCTATCAATATCGACAGATGCGCATCATGGAATTCCCTCGCTATGCAAGCTTCGCGCAGTCATTCGCCAATACCGTTCCTTTCTCTGAAGCAATTGGCTTTGTACAGGAGATCGGCGAAGATGCCATTGACATGCCCTTTTATGTAACCTCCCACGAGGTGGCGCATCAATGGTGGGCCCATCAGGTAACCGAAGCCAATGCACGAGGCAATGCCATGATGTCGGAGACCATGTCTCAATACTCGGCCTTGATGGTAATGAAACAGGAATACCCTGAAGAAATGATTCAGCAATTTCTGGAGTATGAATTGGATCGCTATCTCAGTGGCCGGGCGGGAGAAACCCGTAAGGAAATGCCGCTGGAACATGTCGAAGGTCAGGGCTACATCCATTATCGCAAAGGTTCGCTGGTCATGTATGCACTACAGGATTATGTGGGTGAAGACAGTGTC
>JBCBZF010001109.1:0-2359 GCA_039815525.1 Bacteroidota bacterium
ACATCATCCTTGACCCGGCAGTCTTGAACGTGCTACGTTTTGAGCTGGGATACGACACCACCGAGATTGCCATAGGCGACAATTTGATGGTGTCTCAATTGGTGACCGATCTGATGAAACTCAACCGTAGCTTTGTGGTGCACCGCTCTGCGCCCCGCGCAGAAGTCTACCAATATTCGCTTCGGCTTTCGACCTACATCCGCCAGGCCATCGAGCACAATCGGGTTTCCGTCTGGCTGGCCCATCGTAACGGTCGGGCCAAAGATGGCTTAGACCAGACCCATACCGGCCTCCTCAAAATGCTCAATATGAGTGGAGAGGGCTCCGTATTGGACAACTTCCGCAGTCTCAACATCGTACCCATGGCCATTTCCTATGAATATGAGCCCTGCGATTTTCTACGGGCAGAAGAATTGGTTCATCAACAATTGGACCTCCCCTATCAAAAGGACGATAAAATCGCCATAATCCGGGGCATACGCGATCCCAAAGGACGGGTACACCTCGCAATTGGGGCAGCATTGGATGATCAGTTTTATGATCAAATCGACCCGAGGGCCAATCGCAACGCACAGATTCGTCAATTATGTGCAGCCTTTGACCGGGAGATCGTTGGCCTGTACAAACTTTGGCCCAACCACTATATTGCATTGGATCGGCTCAATGGCAAACGGGACCTGGAAGCTCACTACAGTGCGGAAGAGGAGGCCGCCTTTGATCAGTGGCTGGACAAACGCCTGGCAAAGGCCAGTGGACCACCAGATTATTTGCGTCAGGTCATCCTGGACATGTATGCCAATCCGGTCAGAAATACGATGCGGCTCAACGGATGATGAAAAAGTTCCTGGGAAAATGTATGTTGTTTCTTCTCCCCTTTTTCCTGGGTGCGATCATGTTGTTTATCCTTCCCTATGATCCAGCCTTTGGCTATACGGCCATTGACGGCCATTGCCGGAATGGCAATTGGATGTATCAGCGTATTTTCCAGTCAGAAGTCGCCATTGATGTGGCGCTGATTGGTTCCTCCCAGACCATGTGCGGTGTCAATGACAGCCTTCTGGATGTTTTGCTACCCAATATGCGGGTGGCCAATCTTGGCTATTGCCGTAGGGGACGCAGCCTGCATTATGCCATCATTGAGCAACTTATGGCGCACAAACAACCAAGCTGGATCATCCTGGAAATCAACCCGGAAGAGGATCGTTTCAGCCACATCAATTTCCCTTACATTGCCAACAGTGAAGATGTTCTCACGGCTCCTCTCAATCAACGCTATATGCAGGACATATGGACGGCCTTGCAGCAGCGCTTTCTCTTTTGGCGGAAAAAACTCAATGGGAAATGGCAGGAAAAACATCAGACCGCCATCGCAAATCATAGTTATCTCCCCGCTGGGCCGGCCGCGGTTCTTGACCCATCCCGGGTAAAAGGTGATGGGCGATTGCTTCAGAAACCCCTGGATGGATTTGGACAGACTGAGTATGATTTTTCCATGCGTTTGCCACTGTATTATCTGCAGAAAATTGCGGACTTATGCCGCGAGCGTGATATCAAGCTTGGCTTTTTATATCTGCCTTCAAGACATCATCATCCGGAACAATTACCGCTGGAACAACAGAAGTATGCAGAATGGGGGAAAGTCCTGATCCCACCCCAGGAGATTATCCAGGCAGAGAACAGTTGGATGGATCCGCACCATTTCAATGATATAGGGTCCGATAAGCTTAGTCGGTGGTTGGCGAAAGAATTGGTACTATGAGGTTTTTTGGCCATTCCCATTGGCCTTGCTCATCGTCGTGGCCGCGGTAGAGGCAGCACGATTCTGCTTTTTCTTCACAATATGATTGGTCAGAATCTGCTCCAGAAAGCGTAAGGTAATTTCATAGGTCGGTTTTACACCAACCATCCCCAGACTACCTGACGCAAGCGTACTACCTGTCAGCAATGGATTATCTGAGGCATAATAAGCATAGCGCAGCGCTACCTTCTTCCCAATGTTGTGGCGGATAAAGGCTGCGGCCTGGATGGCTTTCTGATAATGTGCACCCTCCATTTCCAACCCAATTGCTTTCCAGGAAGAATTTTTGAAGTAGGCCAGAACATCACGGTTTTGCAAAGAGGTCCCCAGTACGGTGATCATCGGACCTTCACAGACCGGGAGACCACTGTCCTTAAAATCTTCTTTGCGGAGATGGTTCTTAAAGGGATAATTGTCTGCGGTCCCTTCAAATACGTGGGCTTTGGGCAACATAATGTCTCCTTTCCCACCTTCCAAAATACCGGCTTTACCCATGATTGAAATCGACTCAATCGACATACAGATGTGATTCCCTGCTGGTAAGTCATAGGGCTTCAGCAG
>JBCBZF010001291.1:0-1653 GCA_039815525.1 Bacteroidota bacterium
GCGCCGCTCGCCAACGCATTCGTTGAAATCGCATCAACCCCTGTTCAGGAAGCAAGCCTCACCGATGGTGGCTACGCAACCGGCACAGCTGACGCTGGTACTTATACTGTTACCTACAGTAAATTGGGGTACCTCAGCCAGACCTTCAGCTTAGCACTCAACAATGGGGTCTTGACGACCCAGGACGTAGCACTACAAGCTGCCCCCCGATCTGCTCTGACCGTAATTGTGAAAGATTATTTTACTGGTCTCAATTTACCTGATGCAGATGTCCTCCTGGAAGCACCATTCGGCCAAACAAGCTTTAGTCTGGCTACCAACGCAAATGGTCTGGCAGCAGAACCCAATCTTCCGGTTTCGACCTATTCTGTCACCGCAGGGAAATGGGGCTATATCACCGACAGCATCCAGTTTGTGCTCGACCCCAATAATCCGGTGGTCGAAATCCGCCTGAAACCCGGCTATTATGATGACTTCATTTTTGACAACAATTGGCAGGTTCAGAGCAGTGCCTCAGCGGGTATTTGGGAAAAAGGAGATCCCATTGGTACATCTGCACAAGGTTTAGATTTCAATCCTGAAGATGACCTCAACAATGATTTTGGCAGTGAAGCTTTTGTCACCGGAAACGGTGGTGGCGGTGTAGGCTTTGATGACGTAGACAATGGTGTCACCGTTCTCACCACCCCGCTGATGGACCTGAGCATCCTGAACCAACCACTGATCCGTTATTCCTGGTGGATGACCCAGTTTGATTTTATTGGGAACGGCGGCGATCCTGATACATTGCAAATAGAAATCACAGATGGAGCCAATACCGTCATTTTGGACAAAATAGCGGTTGGTTTCAATGATTTCTGGACCACGGTAGACAGCATTCCACTTCCATCGGCAATCAATCCCAATGGGCAAGTGCTGATGCGCTTTATCGTCAGCGACGAAGACCCAGGCAATATTGTGGAAGCGGCCATTGATGGTTTTGCCATCTTTGATGGCAATCCACCCGTCATCAATACCGCTTTGGAGGAGGACGAGATACCACAATTGTCAGTTTTCCCCAATCCCGTGCAGGATCAATTGCAGATCAAGTGGGAGGGACAACAACTACAAGATCTACGTTTCGAACTTTGGACCCTTCAGGGACAACTTATCCACACTATTCCCCTGCATCATTCAGTTGGGAGCACGGGCATGGTCTTCCCCTACCCTGCTGGTATGTATATCGGTGTGCTTCGTCAAGGTGAAAAAATCCTGCGTACCCAAAAAATCGTAAAATAAATTCATCAGCGCCCTTTTCTGCAGATGGAATCACGTTGGTTTTGTCTCCGAAAAGGGTGCATTTTTCGCACTTCAGGACTGGATCTTTCACCAAATGAAAAGCCTCAGCTTTCAAGTTATCCACAATTAGCGTAACTTTCGGGCGTTAGGGGCAACTCAACCCCATAGGCTGAAACTTTTCACTGAATGAACCATTCCTCTCTGCGTATTATCATTGGATTTTTGATTCTCATCGGCTTCATTTCCTGCCAGCCAAAGCAGGAAAGTACGGCTGCGCAGAGTATTGCTTATCGTTTGCCGGCGCCTGGTTTAAAAAGGTTGTCTCAGGACCAGTTTGGAATCGATGTTGCGTCGCGAAAAGTTTTGCAATCCACC
>JBCBZF010001105.1:0-2371 GCA_039815525.1 Bacteroidota bacterium
CTAATCAAAAGGTAAATCACCGCGTCCATTAAGCGGCTCCCTTGCTCAGTCGGGCGGGTAAAGCAGTGGCCCAGGCGCTGATCGTACCGGCGCCGAGGCAGACGACCATATCGCCCGTCTCAGCCCAGTATCGTCACGGTTACTTTCGGGTTGGCGTCTCCACTGGTTCTACCAATTATCTGGGGGATCTGGACGACGACTTCACCTTCCGTTTTACCAAAATGGGAGTTGGTTTGTCCGGCACATACCGGTTCAATCCATTCATGAGTGCGCGCCTGGGATTCTTCCAGGGCTATGCACGGGCTGCAGATTCTGTGTCCAGCAATGTGGCCAGGAATCGCAGAAATCTCTCTTTTCGCACCCAGATCCGGGAAGCCAGCGCACACATTGTGTTTGACTTTATCCCCAGTGATCGATCTTATGCGTTTCGACCAAAGTACACGCCTTATGTATTTGTAGGGGTTGGTATTTTTAACTTCAATCCCGAAGCCGAGCTAAATGGCCGCTGGTATGATTTGCAGCCACTTGGTACGGAAGGGCAATTCCTACAGGGAGCTGGTGATGATTTTCCTGAGCCATATCGCCTCACGCAGGTGACCATTCCTTTGGGAGCGGGTGTTAGAATAGCCCTTGCAAAAAAGTGGGATCTCGAGATCGAGACAGGTTTCCGTAAAACCTTTACTGACTATCTTGACGATGTAAGTGGACGTTATCCTGATCAGGAAGAACTGCGTGCGCAAATGGGCCCCATCGCGGCAGCTTTGTCTGACCGAATTGATCTGGCGCAGTTTCCGCAAGGGGCAGGCGTGGTCAACGGCATCCGAGGTGATCGTACCCAGGCAGACTGGTACATTTATACCAACGTTCGTCTCAACTTCATCATTGATTGGGTGAAATGTCCCCAGTTCCGCTAGTAGGAACACGAATTGATTGAATAAGAAGTGTACTGATCCTGAGATCGGTACACTTTTTTTTTACATATATGCAACCATTCTCTGTCGGTATCCTTCTATATATTCAAGCAGGAAAATATGTCTGATAAATTGGGCTTTTTCTCCTTTCGCAAATTGCGTAGCTTTGTCTCCTGTCGCGTATTGAAACGGATACCGGGCAACGGAAAGATATCCAACGCGTTATTCAACTGAATTACACAGGATGAGTCTCAAGGAGAAGATAGACCTTGCTGCATTGCCGAGGCACATTGCTGTCATCATGGATGGCAACGGGCGATGGGCACGTCAAAAAGGCAATATGCGCGTGTTTGGACATCGCAACGCGATCAAAGCTGTCCGCGACACGACAGAAAGCGCAGCAGAATTGGGTGTATCTTTCCTCACGTTATTTGCTTTTTCGACCGAAAACTGGAAGCGACCTAAAGCTGAGGTGGACGCATTGATGACCCTATTGGTGGAAACCCTCCGGAAGGAAACCAGCACCTTAATGGACAATGATGTCAAACTCAATGCCATCGGCTTTCTCGACCGTTTGCCTGCACGGTGTTACCGACAGCTGCATGAGGTGATGGACATGACCCGCAACAATCAGCGGATGACCCTCACACTGGCCTTGAGTTATGGTGCGCGGGCTGATATGACTGATGCGGTCCGACGAATCGCTGAAGAGGTTGCACAGGGAAGAATGCGGGCTGATGAAATTGATGAAAAGGTGATGTCCCGTTTCCTGAGCACGCATCCAATGCCAGATCCGGAGTTGTTGATCCGGACCTCGGGGGAAGCCAGAATTAGTAATTTTCTCCTGTGGGAGATCGCATATACAGAGATATTTTTTTCGCCAAAATTTTGGCCTGATTTCAGAAGAGAAGATCTATACGACGCGATCATTGATTTTCAACGAAGGGAAAGAAGATTTGGAAAGATCAGTGAACAAATCCAACAATGATCATGAAGAAACTCGTACTGTTTGGTTTGATCCTAAGTCTGTTTGCTGGAAGAGCATTCGGACAATTTGACGTCAACAATCCGAAAACGTATACACTGGCTGGCCTGGAAGTGGAAGGCACAGAGTTCAGTGATGCCAATGCCGTGATCAGCCTGAGTGGTCTGGTCGTTGGTGAGCCGATTACGATGCCTGGCATGCAGGTGTCAGATGTCCTGAGGCGCCTCTGGAAAGAGAATATTTTCTCCGATGTCGAGGTAAAAGTGGACAACATCTCAGGCAACAAAATATTTTTGTTGATCCGGGTGAAAGAACGTCCCCGGATTTCTCAGTTTTCCTTCCAGGGAATTTCAAAGTCTCAGGCAGATGATTTACGGGAGAAAATCAACTTCATCCGTGGAACCATCCTGACAGAATCCAAAAAGCAATCTGCAGAACGAATCATCCGTAATTTTTATGTAGAAAAGGGCTTCTA
>JBCBZF010000690.1:0-3998 GCA_039815525.1 Bacteroidota bacterium
AAAATCCATTTATCAGCCATTCTCATGATGTAAGATTTGGTACGTATATCGTCACTTTTTTGCCTTTCATCGAGAGACGCCATGTAAGATATTTCAATTTTCGTTCTTTTGTATCAACAGAAATTAATCACAGATACAAAAGAATTACCGATGACACGCTTTGCCCCAGCTTTTACCCTACTCCTGCTTCTGAATCTTTCTTCTTTTGGCCAGAACATTGAGTTTCTACCTTTTGGTACTTCACCGATGGAACTCAAAGCACATATCAGCCAGTTGCTGTATTTCCGGGGTCAATTGAGAGAAAATGATCACACCCTCAGCAAAGTGATTTCCAATCGTCATCAGGTACATTATGACTTCCACGACAATCGTCTGTATGCAGTTCAGGACGAGCGCCAGTACACCAATCGCAAACAGGCTGAAAAAACCATTGACGCCTGCCTCCAGTACTTTTACCTCCTCGATACCATGTCGGTCGACATCGTGCGGACTGAAGAAAAGGTTGAAGTCGTGGCCATCACGTCAGACCGGACCTTACGCCTGGAAGCAGCTCATGATCCCATGGATGGATCTTCCACAATCCGGCTGATTTCGACTTCCTTTTTTCATGGTCCGGAAAGAGATGCGAGTTCCTATGCGCATATAAGCCGGAAGACAGCTTCAGATGGTGAATAAAAGAATAGCAAAGTTGTGATAATCTGTCGCCTCCTTCGGGAGGCTTTTTTTGTCCTGTTGATGACGTTTTGCCGCCTTTGTGCGACTAAGAATGGCCGCAGCGAAATCAAGCCGGGATTTTTGTCTGAGTATGTTGATTCAAAAAAGGCTCACTACGACTTATAGCTGCGTGTTTGAAACAACACACCCATTTTTTTGCAAACAATCACAGTAACCCCACTTATCATGAAACCATTTTTTGTTCTCATCGCCATCGTTGTCGCCTTTTCTCACCTACAGGCACAAATGGAGCCCCCTGCAGAAAGCACCGCTTCCGAGCTTGTGCAAAGCAGCGACTCATTGGTCAGCCTGCGCGAAGTCTTGTCGGATGTTCAGTATCCAGAACTGGCCCGAAACGCAGGAATAGAAGGGGAGGTCGTCCTTCGCATCGAAACAGATGAAGACGGACATTATGCGGGCTTTGCGGAAGTCGCTTCTCCCTCAGCCTTGCTGGCCGAGGCAGTCGCAGAAGCTTTTATGGAATTAGAAAACAACCCAACTGTCATTGATGGAATCGCAGCGGCCTCTCATGTCAACATTCGCATTGGCTTCAAACTGGACGAATAGATCTGAATCTTCTTAGAAATTGTCGCGAGGCTTCCTTCGGGAAGCCTTTTCTGTTATGGATACCTATTCTCCACAACCAATTGGTGAGCCGTCCGGCATTGGCAACAACTTTGGCAGTTTGACTTCTTCAGGATCATCCAAAAACTGATCGATCAGATCAATCGCCATTGCATGCTGCGCAGCAGCACGGCCCTCCACTTCCTGCTCTTCCAGCCATTTCATTAACGCCTGCAACTTAAACCGGGCGATGGATTTCACGCTGGCAGAAGCATCTTTGTGCATGGCCAAGGTAATGAGGTGTTGCAGACTTTGTTGCTGAACCACAAACAGAATTTCCTGCTCATAGGCATCAGCCGTTTTTGCCTTCCAACTCATCGCCATCAAGCGGTCAATTACATCAGAAAGCGAAGGCATCTCAGCATTGCGGGCTGAAAATTCCAGCAGGCGTGCTGCCCGGTGAGGATCAAGCAAATAGCGCAGACTATGATTGCTGGCTGCCTCTGCTGCTGCAAAAGGGTCCAGGTTGGCGCCCGTTCGGATTTTGAAACTTTCACGGTCCCGGCGATAGCCGGGCGGACGGGGTGGGACCAGATCCAGAATATGTTGGGGCATCGCCAAAATCGAAGGATCAAGGCTGTGCAGCAATGCGGTCAGAGCGGCTTGCTGTCTTTCGGCGGGAATGATATTCGGCCCAGCCTGCTCATCACCTCTCAGCTTATACGTATAACTCATGCCACCCAGAATTTTGGCGACCGCTTCAACCTGATAACGGTGGCTAAAATAGATGGGCACCAATACCTCTTCGAGGCTGGCCATCGGTTGACCGAGCGGAATTTGCTCTTCACTGAAATCGGTCAGGACTTTGGCACGAATTTCCATCAGACGTTCAAGCTCTGCGATGGCATCTTTTCCATTGTCCCAGAGGTGGGCCAGGGGATGGGCGCTTCCTACCGGGCGGGCATCCGGGTCGCTGAGAAAATGTAGGCCCAGCTTATGGGTTTTGCGCATGATGTCGTTGAGAGCAGTGGCTTCGTCTGTTTTGGCAGGGAAATGCTGATAGCCCCAGATGATGGCCCGTTTGTCCCATTCGCCTATTCCAACCCCATAAGCCTGTCCGAAATCCATTTTACCATTGTTGCGCAGGCGCGCAAACGGATGCGGATAATCCATCACCGAGGCACGGTCATTGACACTGGCGGCGAAGTTGTGCATCAATCCGATGGTGTGCCCAACCTCATGGGCAGACAACTGCCGGAGGCGGGCCAGGGCCATTTCGAGCATACGGGGATCTGGATCTTCCCCTCGCTCGTAAGGCCCAATCAATCCCTGCGCAATCAGAAAGTCCTGTCTGACCCGCAATGATCCCAAAGAAACATGGCCCTTGATAATTTCACCTGTACGTGGATCTGCGACTGAGCCGCCATAAGACCATCCACGGGTAGAACGGTGTACCCATTGAATGAGGTTGTAGCGCACATCCATGGGGTCAGCATCTTCGGGCAGGACTTTCACCTGAAATGCATCAATGTAGCCGGCTGCCTCAAAGGCCTGATTCCACCAACTTGCACCCTCGATCAAGGCCGAACGGACAGGTTCCGGTGCCCCACGGTCAACGTAATACACAATCGGCTCGATCGGCTCACTCTTTTTGGCTGAGGGGTCTTTTTTGTGTAAACGGTGACGCAGGATAAAGGATTTACGCAAAGGGCTGCCGATCGGACTGGCATAATCCTTAAAGCTATTGGTGATGTAACCGGCACGGGGATCGGCCAAACGCACCTGATATTGATCGTCTGGAAGTTTGACAAAAGAGTGATGCTGGCGTACCGAAATGCTGTTGGGCGCAGGAACCACATCACGGACATAACTTCCTTTGGGTTTTCCCCCGAAGGTCAGCCATGCTTCAAACTCTGTATTCTCCGGAAAGCTCTTACAACGCGGCAGATAAACCGCCGAGCGATCCTTGTCCATTTTATAATCGCCTTGTTTGCTGCGACCCAGCGCCCCGACGACATTGTGCATATCCTGCATGAGCAAGGGTTCGAGATCGATCAATACACGATCGCCGCTTTGAGCGGCTATTTTAAAGCCAGCCAGAATGGATTGGGCAAAGGCTTGTTCCACTGATTCCTGCTCGGCATCATTGTCGCTTTGGGCGCGGAACGAAAGGTTCTTCTGAATCAGCAAAACTTTCGGTCCGGAGCGTTCGAAGCGCACCACTCTTTCTCCTCCCAACTGTCCCCGGTCCAGGCCAATGTCATTGGAACCGACCCCAGCGGCGAGAGAATGAACATACAAGAAGTCTTCTCCCATCCGGCTGATTTCCAGCAAGACTTTCCCTTCAGTCTCATCCCAAAAAAAAGGAAAATATCCCGTGTAGGTTTCCAGACCTTTGGTCCGGTCTTCGATGGTCGGCAATCCTTTTTCCTGACCAAAAAGTGTGATTCCACTCATAAAAAGCAGAAGCGTAAAGCATAAATGTTTCATTGTCTTGGCGTTTGGACGGCTCCAGAAGGAGGTCAAAATAAGTGATTCCAATTGAAATGTACCCAAATGAAGAAAACAAGCGCGCCGTCTTGCAGGTCTGAGTCTGATCTTTGGAGAAAAAACGCTAATTTATGTTTTGATCACTCTCTATTTCCAGCTGCTATGATGAGGAAACATTTTTGGCCTTGGTCATGCTTATTGATATTGGTCCTGGCCGTTACTGCTTGTGA
>JBCBZF010001197.1:0-2014 GCA_039815525.1 Bacteroidota bacterium
AACTCGCCGCTGTTGGCGTACAACTTCAACAGGTATTGCAGGATTTGCAAGCGAACCAGTGAAGAACGTTTGATTTATGTCAATGTTCGCCCGGAAATAGCCGTTGACTTTGCGGCCAGTCGGGTCTCTCTGGGGGTTGGTGCAGAGGTAAGCTTTACGAATCTTACTACTGGCGGCTACGATTCTTTGTATTGGGAATTCGAAGGCGGTACGCCAGCTTTTTCTATGGCTGAAAATCCAGTGGTTGTGTATGAAACCGAAGGCGATTTCAACGTAAGCCTGAGCGCTTTCCGCAAGCGTCCCAAGTTTGAAGACGCAGCCACAAAGGAAGACTATGTCAGCGTAACGCTGAATCCAGACATCGTGCCGATTGACAATCGGCTGAGAGGAGATGGTTTACTCATCGGTTTGATTTTTGAAGAAGACATGGAAATGCCCTCAATGGATGAGGTGAACAATTTCACAGTCTTGGTGGATCAGATTCCGGTTAGCATTTCTTCCCTTGAATTAGATGTCAATGATGCCAAGCAATTGAATCTGATGATTGATGAAGCCATTCTGGAAGGGCAGTCTATTTCGATTGATTATTCGCCTGGTACACTCAAATCGATTACCGGCTCCAACGTCGGCCCACTGAGTGGATACTTTGTCGCCAATACCATTGTCAACCTGCTTTCTGGTTCAAACGGTAATTTTGAAAATGGTACGCTTGGAAGTACGCCTGACGGTTTTGGCTCCTGGTGGCCGCAGGGCGGGCAAAACGTCAATGACAAATTTATCCTGACTGACAGCGAAGTACAGGAAGGTGTATACGCCCTGATGGGTATCTACGACAAACCTGGAGATGGATACATCATGGAGCAGTCGAAAGCTACTTCGGTCGACGTTGACTCCAATAGTGTCTATCGTTTGTCTTTCTGGGCGAAAGCTTCGATCGACAATGTACCGCTGGACATCCGGACCATTGGAGAAACCAAATGGGAGGAGAAAAAGCCAGCAAGTGGTAATTTTAGCATCACAACCACCTGGACCAAGTATGAATTTGACTTTTCAACAGATGACCTAACGGAATTCCGCAGAAGAATCTGGTTGCAGATGCAAGACGCCAATAACAACTTTGACCTCTTCCTGGATGATATGAGAATGGTGAAACTGTGAGATTTCCCTTCCATTGAAAATCTATCCAGCAACACATATTGTAGTTGTTAATTTACTAAGTTGACATGGGGGTAGGCACATTGCTTTGTCGCCTGCCCCCTTTTTCATTCTCAAATTGTGTTACCCCTGATCCATGCAGTTGCTTTTTTCAGCTTGGCACAAATGGTTTTCAGTACTGGTGGTGAGTTTGTTTTTCAGCGCCTGCGGTCCATCTCTGCCGCAAGAAGTCGAAGTCGCCAGCAGACAATTGCCAAACAAGATTGATTTTAATTTACATGTAAAACCGATTCTTTCTGATCGGTGCTTCGCCTGCCACGGACCTGACAAAGCCAATCAAAAAGCGGGACTTCGGTTAGATGAGCCTACAGCAGCTTTTGCGGCATTGGCCGAATCTCCAGATCAATTTGCCATCGTCCCCGGTGATATCAGTGGCAGTCAAGCCATCCTTCGCATCCTATCGGACAAGCCGGAGGAGGTCATGCCACCCCCCGAATCCAATTTACGCCTCAGCCCCTATGAAAAAGCCGTGCTGATCCAATGGGTCCGGGATGGAGCAGTCTATAAACCACATTGGTCATTTGAACCCGCTAAAAGACCAGACCTTCCCAAAGGCAAATACCTTGATCAGTTCCATCAACCCATTGATCGTTTTGTAGCTGCTCGATTGAAAAGAGAAGGTCTGCTACTGCAAGCTGAAGCGGAAAAAGAGATTCTTTTTCGAAGACTCAGCCTTGATCTAAGAGGTTTGCCTCCCTCAACGGCAGAGATAGATTCTTTTCTCAAGGACTCATCTCCAACTGCCTACGAAAATTGGGTAGAGCATTTCCTGCGATCCCCTCATTTTGGTGAGCGCCTG
>JBCBZF010000953.1:0-2860 GCA_039815525.1 Bacteroidota bacterium
CACCCTTCTGCCGCTTTCTCATGATGGCTTAGTGCTGCTGCAAAAAGGCCGTCATCAGATGGAGGCTCATCTTCATTTGCCGGTATCTTCCATGGATTTGGAAGTGGATTTTATGGCTGAATTTCCAGGTAGTTTGTCTTTTTGTATTGAAGGGGTGGCAACACATCCAGACCGGCCAAACTGGTACACCCATTGGCTTATTCTGGACAAAAATACCCATATGACCATGGGCGGCATCGGCTTAAGCGGCTTGCCGGACCATCTTGGCCACACGCAAGTGGGCTACTTTGTCGATGCGCATCAGCGCCGTGGCGGCGTGGCGACACTAGCCTTACAGGCACTGATGGAATGGGCCTTTCTGGAACCAGGACTGATTGCCGTCGTCGCTTATACCCCGGTTGACAATCTGCCTTCTCAACGGGTACTGGAACACAATGGATTTGAACGTGTTGGTCTGGAAGAAAAAGACTCGATCATCATCAAGTGGGAGAAGCTGCGCTAGCTTCGGCTTTTTTCTGCCAATAACGCATCAAGCCAGCCACACTCATCCAGGCTGGATTGGCCGCTTCATATTTGGGAATATCCGCGTCTGGCACACCGGCCTCTGCCAATTGTGCGGCGGCATAAGCTTTAAAGGCCGGAACCACTTCCAGCACTTGTTTGCCCGCTTCCCAGTGTGGCTTCATCCAATTGGCCCAATCCCATAGTATACTTGACAAAGCATCTAAATGATTCGAAACATCTTTGACTTCTCCAAAATGGGTCAGATAGATGCTGCTTGGATTGAGTTTTCGTAAGACGGCAATGGAGTTTTCCCAATCTTCCAGATTGATGTCGGGGGGCGGACAGGGTGGAACGACTGGTCCTTTACCCACTTTACAGCCAGCGACATCACCGGTAAAAACGACGTCTTCCAACTGCCAGACAATGTGATGACTTGCGTGTCCTGGCGTATGCCAGGCGGTAAAGCTTTTGTCCCCAATGCCAATCTGCTGTTCATCCTCCACCGCAATCAGTTTCTCTGGCTCAATTTGCTCCATCAGCCCCCAGAGTGCTTCCATCTGATCACCATAAATGCGCTTAGCTGAATTGTAAAGGCGAGTGGGATCCTGGAGGTGCTTCCAGCCTCTTGGGTGTACATACACGGTAGCACCGCTCTTGGCAAAGGCCCAGGCCGCTCCGGCATGGTCAAAGTGAATGTGAGAAAGCAACACATGCCGGACGTCTTCAGGCTGGTAGCCAAGTCCGGCCAGCCCTTCACAAAGGGTCTGATAGGTCGAATGTGGACCGGTTTCTACCAGAATCGGACCAGCGCTACTTTCAACCACGAAAGCGGCAATCGATTGGCTGACGTGAAACTGGAGGTCGAGGGTATGGATCATCAGTGGTTTTATTTGGTCAGGACAACCCGCTTGACACTGCTTTGTTCGCCCTGCCGAAGCCGAATGAAATACAATCCATTGGTCTGTCCGGAGAGATCGATTCGCAGCTTGTTTTCCCGGGTGGTCGTGGCAAAGATCGATTGTCCCAGTACATTGCGCAAATCAATCTGCGTTTCGCTTCGATCTGGATTGGCAAACTCGAGCTGGAATTCGCCGGTAGTTGGATTAGGGAAGACCCGTAATTCAACCACTTCCTGTGGCGGGTCAACGGAGACAATGGTATCCATCGGTGTATCATTAAAACGGCTGAAGAGATACAGTCCGCCCCGACGATTGCCAACTACATAGCTGATGCCGGCAGTGTCCAGAACGGAAGCGGCTGGTGCGGCGAAAGAGCCAAAATCAAATCCAAACAGATCATCCAGTTGTGGCAGCGTTTGGGTAAGCCCCAGATCAATCTGATCATAGACTTGCACTTGACCCAGTTCTCCGCCTACAATGATTTCAGCCTCTGAATCACCGTCGACATCGGCGAAACGGGGCTTGCTGAAACCAGAAAAGGCCGAGTTGAAGGCATTGGTCAGTTTGATGCCGCCAAAGGTGTCAGAGACTTCCACAAAAGAATACTGCTGCGGTGTGCCTTGATTTTCATAATAATTGACCCAACCATGTTCTTCACCAATGAAGAGATCCAGGTCATTGTCGCCGTCAAAATCAAATAATTCCGGGCTGCTGAGAGAGCCGACATCAATGATGTCGCCATTGGCATCGGTGAGCGCATTGGTTTCTTTGACATAACTGGCGTCAGAACCAATGGGCGCAATGTTTTTGAAATAGACCAATTGGCCCTGGGTGTTGCCAAAGAGTAAATCGGTGTCGCCGTCGCCATCAAGGTCGCCGCCGCCCATGGTGGCATTGCCGATGGAATCAGCTGCGAAATTGAGATAATTCTCATCAATTAGTTGAAAAGCCGCCCGGTCGGCATCGCCGATGTTTTCGTACAAACGCAATTCCATCCGGTCCTCTGCACCA
Source organism: Bacteroidota bacterium (assembly GCA_039815525.1). Classification (GTDB taxonomy): domain Bacteria; phylum Bacteroidota; class Bacteroidia; order J057; family J057; genus JBCAWW01. The sequence goes on from JBCBZF010000953.1 coordinate 2,415, forward strand.
GCAGGCGTCAGATAACGGGCCGAAGCATGTGCCAGCAACAGATCTGGAAGGTTGTCATTGTTGTGATCAAAAAAGAAAGGCACCGACGCCCGGCCAATGTCAATTTGATCGCCTGCAAAAATACCGCGTTCAACAAAGCGGAAATCAACGCTATCATCTTTCCCGTCATTCCGATACCAAACCACCCCATTGACATTTTCTCCATCAGAAGGAGAATTGGAAGAAAGAATCAGGTCCCGAACATTGTCATTGTTAAGGTCAACGTAAAACATACCCGGAAAAATTTCGACATTGACAGCCGAGTCATTCTGAGGAAAATTGGTTTCTACCGAGTCCATAAAGGCATAGACCACACAACCGCCATTGTAGCCAACCACTACGCTATTGAATGACACATCTCCCAGCATGATGTCAGCGGTTTGATTGCCATCAAAATCATGTACCAG
>JBCBZF010000988.1:0-2725 GCA_039815525.1 Bacteroidota bacterium
GGACTTCAACATCGAGATCAACCGACGCTGGACCAAAAAGCTGCGGACCATTCTGACCTATATCCACCTCGACTACAATAAAGATATCATCGAATTCGGAAGCCCGAATGCTGGTTTTGGAACCGTTGATACGCACATTGGGGTGTTGGAAGTACAGTATAAAATTAAACCCAAGCTTGCCTTCCGAACGGAATTGCAGCATATGTATACCCGACAGGATTTGGGGAGTTGGGGCATGATATTGGCAGAATTGTCGGTGTCTCCCAACTGGTATTTTACTATTTTTGATGAATACAACTATGGCAATCCCGATCCGGATCTGCGGGTACACTATTACAATATGTCGACCGCTTATGCCTTTGGTGCCAACCGGATTGCGCTTTCTTATGCCAGAAATCGCCGGGGTCTGCTCTGTGTAGGTGGGATTTGCCGTGAGGTTCCGGCTTCCAATGGCTTTACCTTGTCTGTCAACAGTTCTTTTTAATCATCTGCCATCAACGAATCAAGACTTTGTCCATATGAAACTCTATCGTTTTCTGCTGATCGTCGCATTGTTTATTGGCCTGGGAGGCTGTGATATCATCACAGACGGTTACGAAGAATTGACGCCTACTGAAGCCTTTGATCAGGAATGCATTCAGAAATCAACACGTGATAATCCATTTGCCGGTAATTCAGATCCAATTGCCAAGAAAGTTTTATTGGAGGAAATGACCGGCCACCAGTGCGGGAATTGTCCACAGCATACGGAAGTTGGCTGGGATTTGTACCAGAATGTTTTTCAGGACCGCATGGTGTTTTTGAGTATTCATACTGGCCCACTGGCACGTTTTGTCCCATCAGCCTCGAAATACTACACAGATTTCACCACCGAAACGGGTACTGCCCTCCAGGACGAATTCAATCCTGATGGGACCGTTCCTTTTGGGATGATCAATCGCACTACCTTTGGGTTTGGGTCTGGAAGCTGGGAAAGTAAAGTGACAGCAGAATTGGACAAAAGTGCAGAAGTAGGCATTCATTTGACCAATTGTTTTGACGATGACAGCCGCCGCCTGACCATTGTTGCCAACCTTAAGTATCTCATCAATTCGGATGAAAATGATTATCTGGCGGTGTACTTGGTGGAGGATGAAATCAAGGATTGGCAAAAAGATTATCGCCTCAACAAGGTGGATATTGAAGAGTACAAACATCATAATGTGCTGCGTGCGACCATCAATGGTACCTGGGGGCAGCCAATTTCAGAGGGTGCGATTGCTGCTGACGAATTGTTCCAGCTGAGTTATGGGTATGAAATTCCTGAGGAGTACGATGCCGACAAATGCTACATCATTGCTTTTGTCCACGACTTTGAGACCAAGGAAATTCGTCAGGTAGAGATCATCAAGGTGGACGAATAGGAAGATCCTGGACAGATATAATACAAAAACGGGTTGAGATGCGCTCTCAACCCGTTTTTGTATAGACAATCTTTTCAGTCAGAAGGACACTATTCAAAAGCGATCCGATAATTTTCCCGTACATCTCCGTCCGTTAATTGCAGGACATAAATGCCTTTGCCAAAATCAGAGAGATTGAGTTGTTGTTCGTAGATACCTTCTCGCAGGCGGACGGAACCCGCCAACAGATGCTTGCCGGAGGCATCCAGCAAACGCAGGCGCAGATACATCTTCCGCGGACTTTCGATCAAGAGCTTGACCATCCCATCTTTGGTCGATTCGGTAATGGAAACGGCATCCAGATCAAGTAGGTCTTCCAGACTGGAGGTGTTTTTGACCACGACATTTTTTCCCACCATGGCTTCGCATACGCCATTGGAGACCAGCATTTGTACTTTGTATTCGCCTACTTCGGTATAGACGTGGGTTGGATTGGATAAATCAGACATGCTGCCGGTCCCAAACCGCCAGCGCCACTCCGTGGCCCCCTCAGTTTGATCCTCAAATTGGATCAATTGTAGACCTTCTGCCAGGTCAATTTCTGCATTGGAAATGCGAAAGTCGGCCTCAATGGTCCGTACATCCACGGCGACAGAAGCCGTATCACTGCATCCGTGTTCGTTGTAGCCGATGACCTGAAAGCGTGTACTGGCCGTAGGACGTGCATAGGTACGCGCGGCATTGCTGGTTCGTAAACCCGGTACCGGTACCCACTCGTATCGGTCTGCACCATCGGCCACCAGACTGATTTCAGAGCCTTCACATACACTCGCTGCCGATGCCGCCAGGGTCAGAAAGTCTCTTTTTTCCACCTGTACCGTCCGGGCACTTTTTACCTCACAACCATTTTCGTCCCTGGCTGTGACCCGATAACTGGTGGTTTCAAGTGGTTTTACCACAATGTTGGGCCCCACACTGGTGCTGATGCCCTCTGCTGCATCCCAGATGTGATTCCGCCCGCCGCTTACATTCAGTTGCAGAGACTCTCCTTCACAAATTTGGGCAATTTCCGGACTGATGCTGATGGCTTGCGGTTCGACTACTTCAACCGTTACAGAGGCACTGGCATTGCATCCTGAGCTCAGGTTGCCACTTACAGTATAGGTAGTCGTTTTCGCCGGCGAAGCAGTAATCAGGCGCCCGGTGGTTGAGCTTAGTCCTTCTGTCGGGGACCACTGGTAGGTTGAAAACCCCTCTCCCGCGGTCAGCAGGGTGCCGGTTCCGGCACAGATTTGTTGGTCCTGCCCCCTGACGGTCAGTTCCCGTGCTTTTTTGACATTGAC
>JBCBZF010000400.1:0-6042 GCA_039815525.1 Bacteroidota bacterium
AACGACTGAACCGACCTCCTTGGTCGAACAGACATTCTATGCCCAAATTTTTCTGCACGACACTTTTCACACACGTTAACCCAACTTGACATGAAGTCACTCAACCTTACACACCCATTTCTTTTTTTAGCAGCCTTTTTGATGTGTTTTGGCACGGCAAACGCTCAGTTTATTCAAACCAACAACTCTGGTATTTTCCCAGTTGGTGGCATCAATCCTGCCATCAATTTCAATGTGAAATTTGCGTCTATGGGTGAGTCCGGTGGCGTACCAGGTCCAACCCCTCTTGGCTGTGATTTATATGGCTTCCGGGCTCAGATCAATGCTGTGAATTCCGTCAATCTAGGGATGAACAGAATTAGACCAACCAGTAATCTCCACATTCCGACTTTGTCTTTCGAAAATGGTTCTGACGCATCTGCGGTTGACCGTTTCTGGATTCAGAACCAAGACCAGGCCAACCCCAGCACGGGCTCACGTAGTTGTGGCACCCTGCTCGCATACTACGGCCAGTCCACTGGTGCCAGTTCTGTTGTTTACACCATTTTGGGTTCTGGTGTCGCTTCAGGTGGTACCTGGCAGCCTTCTGACCGCAAGCTTAAAAGCGACATTCGTCCGATTGGTAGTGCACTGGATATGGTCCAGCAGCTCAATGGTGTTACCTATTATTACAATGCTGACGAAAACCCTGTTCTGAACCTGCCAACACGTCTTCAGTATGGCTTCATTACTCAGGAAGTACAAACAGTGATGCCAACTGCAGTTGAGACCATGTATGACGAATTTGGAGACAAAACCGAATACCAGGTCATGCAGTATGATGCCATCATTCCGGTTTTGACAGAAGCCATTAAGGAGCAGCAGGCAATCATTGAATCACTTGAAGAAAGACTGGCGGCACTCGAAGGCGGCGCAACACCTAAGCGTACCAGCATTGAAGGTCTGGAACTGGGACAAAACCGCCCCAATCCTGCCGGTACCTCCACCATCATTGATTATCAGCTCCCAGGTGATATCGCACAGGCTGATCTGGTGATTTATGATATGGCTGGAAAAGTTGTGAGCCGCTATGCATTACAGAGTGGCACCAATCAGGTGAAGGTCAATACCGCAACTCTTGCTTCCGGCACCTATGTCTACGCCATTGTCAATGATGGTCGCAACATCGCCCGTCGGAAGATGATCATCCAATAGTACATTTTTCAATCACATGTCTCTGTGTTCAGAACTGGTCCGGTCCTCCGGGCCGGCTCTGAGCCAGAACATTCTACACACATTTTTTCACTACACCATTAACAACCCAAATCATGAAACATCTAAACCCAAAGTTGTTCGCACTTCTTTTTGCAGCGATGCTTTTTTCTTTTGGAACTGCTTCGGCTCAGTTCATCCAGACCAACAACTCTGGCATCTTCCCGGTCGGCGGTATCAATCCGGCGATTAACTTCAATGTTCAATTTGCTTCTATGGGTGAGTCCGGAGGTGTTCCCGGTCCGACGCCCAACGGATGTGATCTCTACGGCTTCCGCGCCCAGATCAATGCTGTCAATGCAGTGAATCTCGGCATGAATGCGGTTGGATTCGGAACCCTAACCATTCCTACGCTGTCCTTCGAAAATGGCTCTGATTTCGGTGCATCTGACCGTTTTTGGATCACCAATCAAAATTCTGGAGCACCTGGCACTGGATTTACTGGTTGTGGTACCCTGCTGGCCTATTACAGTGAATCTACTGGTGCTGGCAGCACTGTCTACACCATCCTTGGATCTGGTCTGGCATCAGGCGGCATGTGGAATCCGTCTGACCGTGGACTGAAGCGCGACATCAAGCCAATCGGTAGTGCCCTGGATATGGTACAGCAACTCAATGGTGTGACCTATCGCTACCGGACCGCTGAACATCCAAGTCTGAATTTACCAGCTGAATTACAGTATGGATTCATTACCCAGGAGGTACAAACTGTGATGCCAACTGCTGTCAAGAAAATGGCGGACGAGCATGGTGAAGAAACTGACCATCAGATGATGCGCTATGATGCCATTATTCCGGTCTTAACTGAAGCCATCAAGGAGCAGCAGATCATCATCGAAGGTCAGCAGGATGCCATTGAAACGGCTGAAAAAACCATCCAGCAGCAGCAGGACATCATTGCACGATTTGAGGCACGTCTGGCCGCACTCGAAGGCGCCTCGCCCGCTCGTACCGGACTGGAGGGGTTTGAGTTGGGACAGAATCGCCCCAATCCTGCCGGTACCTCTACCACCATTGATTATCAATTACCAACCGATGCCGCTTCGGCAGACCTGGTGATTTATGACATGGCAGGCAGAACCATCAGCAGCTATTCATTGCAGAATGGTGCCAACCAGATCAAGGTGAATACCGAGCAATTGGCATCTGGTACTTATGTCTATGCGATTGTTCAGGAGGGTCGCAGCATTGCACGCCGAAAGATGATTATCCAGTAGGAAAATATTAGCAATTCCATCATTTCAGGGATACAAAATGGTCTTTTCATAAGGGCCATTTTGTGCCCTTTCTCTCACATTTTCAATAAACTGTTATGCAAAAACGCAACGCAAAACTTTTCACTGCTCTCTTTCTCTTTGTGTTGATGAGCTTTGGCACAGCCTCTGCTCAGTTTTTCTCTTCCAATGCCCGTGGAATTTATCCAGTCGGTGGAACCAATCCTTTGTTCAACTTCAACGTGAAGTTTACCTCACTGGGTGAGTCGGGTGGCTCTCCTGGTCAGACTGCTAATGGATGTGATCTCTACGGTTTCCGTGCGCAGTATGATGCGGTTAATGCTGTGAACCTCGGGATGCAAAGAAGTATTCTTCAACCATTTCCAAGTGATGCACCCTACGTAATTCCAACGCTCTCTTTCGAAAATGGATCGAACGCTGGTAGCGGCATCAGTGACCGTTTTTGGATTCAGAACCAAAAAGCGGCATCCCCCTCTCCTTTCCCAACCTTGGGCGGCTGTGGTACTCTGCTCGCTTATTACAGCGAAAAAACCGGTTCTGGCAGTACGGTTTACACCATTTTGGGATCTGGCCTGGCTTCTGGTGGTATGTGGAATCCTTCCGACCGTGGCCTGAAGCGCAACATCAGACCAATTGGTAGTGCACTGGATATGGTCCAGAAGCTCAATGGTGTTACCTATCTCTACAATGCGGATGAAAATCCAACTCTGAACCTCCCGACTGATTTGCAGTATGGATTCATCACGCAGGAAGTGGCTACTGTCATGCCAACTGCCGTCAGAACCATGGATGACGAATTTGGCAATCAAAGCAAGCATCAGATGATGCGCTATGATGCCATCATTCCGGTTTTGACTGAAGCCATCAAAGAACAGCAGAGCATCATTGAGGATCAGCAAAATACCATCGACGCACAGCAGTCAATCATTGAAAGCTTTGAAGCGCGTCTGGCTGCACTTGAAAGTGGTCGTAAACTTGGCCCTCAGGCAGAAGGAATTGAATTGGGCCAAAATCGCCCCAATCCAGCCGGCACGTCTACCACCATTGATTACAAACTACCGGCAGACATCGCTGTTGCTGATCTCGTCATCTACGATATGGCCGGTAGAGTCATTGATTCTTACCCCATGCAGTCCGGTAACAATCAGATCAAGGTCAATACAGCACGCATGACCAGCGGCACTTATGTCTACGCCATCGTCCAGGACGGCCGTAACATCGCCCGTCGCAAAATGATCATCCAATAATTCAAGCTGAACACATCATGGGCGTGCCGGGTCTTTCATCCGGCCCCCTTTCCTTTCACTATTTATCCCTTATGTTATGCAAAATCACAACCCAAAGATTCTCGTCTTATTGCTGACATTCGTTGTGGCTGCATTTGGCAGCGCCTCCGCTCAGTTCATCTCCACCAACAATTTTGGCATCTTCCCTCCTGGCGGTATCAATCCAACCGCCAACTTCAATGTCAAATTCACTTCCCTTGGTGAATCTGGTGGTGTAGCTGGCCCGACGCCGAATGGATGTGACTTGTATGGTTTCAGGGCGCAATTTGATGCGCTGAATTCTGTCAACCTTGGCATGCAGGTGAGCCCACTTTCTCCATTTCCCCCACCTCCTACCCCATTCACCATTCCTACCTTGAGTTTTGAAAATGGGTCAAACATAGGAGTGAGTGATCGACTCTGGATCGCCAATCAAAATTCCAGTCCCACTGGTCCGGCTTCTTTTGGATGTGGTCGTCTGCTGGCTTTTTATAGTGAAAATACTGGCGCAGGCAGCACCGTTTACACCATCCTGGGATCAGGTCTTGCATCTGGTGGCATGTGGAATCCTTCTGACCGTGGTCTGAAGCAAAACATCAAACCAATTGGGAGTGCGCTTGACATGGTTCAGCAGTTGAACGGTGTAACCTACAACTACAAAGCGGATGAAAACCCCAGTCTGAATCTGCCAACTGACCTTCAGTATGGATTCATTACCCAGGAAGTGGCAACTGTGATGCCAACTGCAGTCAAGTACATCGAAGATGAGTATGGTGAAGTAACCGAAAATCAAATGATGCGCTATGACGCAATCATTCCAGTTTTGACCGAAGCCATCAAGGAACAGCAGGACATCATCGACAACCAGCAGAGTCTGATTGAACGTCTCGAAGAGCGCTTGTCTGCGCTGGAAGGAACAACTTCTCCTCGTCGTAACAGCATTGAAGGATTGGATTTAGGACAAAATCGTCCCAATCCTGCCGGAACATCAACGACTATTGATTACCGTCTGCCAGCAGATATCGCTTCTGCCGACCTGGTGATTTATGATATGGCTGGTCGTGTGATCGAGTCCTATCCTGTCCAGGCTGGAAACAATCAGGTAAAAGTCAACACTGCCCGCCTTGCAAGCGGAACCTATGTATATGCAATTGTGCAGGATGGTCAAAATCTTGCTCGTCGTAAGATGATCATTCAATAAGGGATCTAATGATCTACATCAGAGGGGCCTTCGGGCCCCTTTTTTATCTGAATAAGGTAATGGTCCCGCCACGATCCACCACTGAGCCATCATTCATTCTGGCCCGAACGTGATAAACATATACACCCTCAGACACAGGATTCCCCTGACGATTGCGGCCATCCCATCCGGAAGACAGATTGGTCAGAGTGGTAACAATACGCCCCCAACGATCAAAAATCTGCATTTCATAGCTGATCAACCCCTCTCCACCGGCGAAGTACAGATCATTTACGCCATCATTATTGGGGGAAAAAGCATTGGGAAGGAAAATTGCGCCATCAGGAATGATATGCAGATAAATGGTGGTGTCAACCGGACAAACAAAATAAGAATTGAAAGCCGTCAGCGTAACGGGAAAGCGGCCGGTGTCCCCATATCGATGGCGGGGATTTTCCTCTTCAGACAACCCCCCATCTCCAAAATTCCATTGGTAGGCCACTCCTCCGATGGTTTGATTGGAAAAAAATACGTCTGCCTGAGACAACAGAATGGAATCACCAAAACTGGGTACGGTGATAAAATTTGGCGCCGCAGGAGGGGTCTCAGGTATGATCACGGTAATGGTCGACACACAGCCACTGAGATCGCTTACCGATACAGCATAGCTTCCACCCCTTAATGTGTCCGAAGCTAGACCATTGATCACTGAAGGGCCAAGCCACTGGATTTGATGGGGGAGTCTGCCTCCATCGGTTTGTACTGCTGCTTGTCCATTGGGCCAATCACAAAATGCCTTTACGACAGAAGATTCGATCAATTCTACGATCAATGTATCTGGCTCAAAAATCTCTACTGAATCCAAAGCCGTACACCCATTGGCATCCAGTACAGCCACTCGATAGGAACCACCGGCAAGCCCTTCGGCAAGGTTTTGATCTTGAACCGGATCAGTATTCCAACTGATCTGGAAAGGATTGGTTCCCCCCAAGATGCTGACTTCGCCAGTTCCATCAGCAAATCCAAAACAGCTCACATCAGTATGTTGTGTACTGAGCACCAGGGAATCAGGCTCGGTGATATCAAGTACAATATCCTGCGTGCACAGGCT
>JBCBZF010000138.1:0-9263 GCA_039815525.1 Bacteroidota bacterium
CAGAAAATGGCTGGTTTGTATTTCATTGTCGTGGAGAGCAATGGCCAAAAAATCACCCAAAAGCTCCTTATTCAATAGTATAGAAATTCCTTCACATTCTCTTTGTACACATCGCTGTCCCGACTAATTTTGGGCGGCGATGTTTTTTGTGGTCCGTGGCCCAAACAATGCGTCCAAGCGGTTGGTTTGCATTGTCTTACAGACGCACCGCTTCAGTTTGAGACGAAGGATACATGCACTTTTTGTTAACGTACCGGAAAATACTGCTCGCCATCGTGGGAATCGGGACAGTGATTTTCCTTGTTGGGGCCAGTCGACTGACCATCAACTTTAGCTTCGAAGATTTTTATCCCAAAGACGATGAGGAATACGCCTACTATGACGCATTCCAAAAGCGCTTCAGTGAGGAACAGAATTATATCGTCCATCTGGCCCTGCAAAGCCCTGCTGAGGATGTCTTCGACCTGAGTTTCTTGCCCAAAGCAGATTCCTTGTTTCGGACCATTCGTGGGATGGAAGGGGTAGACTCGGTCGTCTCGACCTTTGATATTCCTGAAGTGCGCATGAACGGCCTCAGCGTGAGCCGAAAGCCTTTTTTACAGTATCAGAATGAATCTCGTCTCCAGCGTTCCCAGGATAAAATCCTGCGGGATTCTTCTTTGATTGGCAGCTTTATCACCCGTGATCTGCGCTATCTCTGTGCCTACGTGTTCACCAAGCCAGAGATTTTTGACAAAAGGCAGCGGGACATCCTGAATGACAACATTAAGGATTCACTCGACAATTCTGGCTATCAGTTCGAAGCTTCCGGCATCCCATATATCCGGACCAAATACGTTGAAAAAATCGGCAGCGAATTGCTGCTGTTCCTGAGCATGTCTCAGATATTGATCATTCTGGTGCTCTTTCTCAGCTATCGCAATATCTGGGGAATCATCATTCCGATTTTTACCGTGTTGGTGGCCATGATCTGGATTTTGGGCATGATGGGCTCGACCGGCCAGCCCGTCAACCTAATCAGCAATCTCCTGATCCCGATCATGTTTGTGGTGGGCATGTCAGATGTGATCCATTTGATGACCCGCTATCTCACGGAAATACGGGCTGGTAAAGATCGGATGACGGCGATTAAGGCGACCATTCGTGAGATTGGCTTCGCCATTTTTATGACCAGCGCGACCACGGCCATTGGTTTTGCCTCCCTGCTAATCTCGCGGGTGCCGCCAATCCGTGATTTTGGGCTGTATGCTGCCATCGGGGTCCTGGTAACCTTTGCCATCTCCATCATCATCATGCCCAATATTTTGTTGGTGGTAGATCCGCAGAAGTTCTTGAAATCAGGAAAAGCGATCGAAAACCGGGCTGGCTGGAACCGGATGATGCTGTGGATATATCATTTGACCACCCGTAAAGCCGGACTCATTACCGCCATTTCTGTCGCCGTCTTGATTGCCTGCTGTATCTTTATCCCGCAGATTCCGCTTAATAACTTCCTCATTGAAGACATCGGGAAAAATGATCCCATTCGCCGATCCATGGTCTTTTTTGAGGAAAATGCCTATGGAATGCGGCCGTTTGAACTGGGGGTAGAAATGAAGGGCGAGCATCTTCTGACCGATCAAGCTGTGTTATCTGAAATGGAAAAAGTGGAAGGTTTCCTCAACAGCCGGGCAGAGTTTAGTCCTTTTCTTTCTCCTGCTTCATTGATCATGCAGGCTAATGCCTTGTCCCACTTCAACAACAAACGCTTCCGGACCGTACCTGATTCCCAGAAAACAGTAGACGAATTGTTTGCTCTGATGGAGATTAACGGAGCAGATGAGTTTCTGAATCGGGTCATGAGTGAAGATGGTAAGCATGGTCGGATCAGTGCCCGATTACCTGATATTGGGACAGAAGCCTACAAAGAGCTGACCGTGGAGCTGGATAGTTTTATGCTCACCTCCGTCGATACCAGCAAATTTAGTGTCCGCCATACCGGTCATGCATATCTCACAGAGCAGAATCTACAATACCTGCGTAGCAGTTTGTTGGGTGGGCTGAGCATTGCTTTTGTGGTAATCGGTATTCTGATGGGCGTCCTTTTTCGCTCCGTCAAAATGTTGCTCATCAGCATGGTCCCCAATGTGATTCCGTTGATTCTGACAGGGGGCGTGATGGGTTTATTTGGGATTACACTTTCCGCCTCTACGGCCTTGGTCTTTGTGATTGCCTTTGGGATTGCGGTAGATGACACCATTCACTTTCTGTCCCGCTACCGATTGGAACGGCAGTTGGGGCGCACAGTGGACATTGCCCTGCGCAATACTTTACTGGGGACCGGCAAAGCCATGATCATGACTTCGTTGATTCTGCTGGGAGGATTCATCATTCTACTGGCGTCAGATTTTGGTGGCACGTTTGGGGTGGGCTTATTTACCGGATTGACCATTCTCTTTGCACTGGTGGCTGATTTCTTCCTCTTACCGGTGATGATTCGCTGGGTAGATAAGGACGATTGAAAAGTCCTTTTTTCAAAAAATGTGTAGCTTCTTTTCCTAACGTAGCCGCCGAAACTACGTGTTGAAGAGGAGATATACACATTCATTATGCGAAAACATGCTGCTTGGCTGTTGGGGCAACTGCCAGAATTGATCGACCGGGGCATCCTGGATGAATCCGTGGCAGGCCGACTCCGGCAACACTACGAACCTCATCTTTCCCAAAAGACGAGTAATCCGTTTTTTGTTTTGACCGGTATCCTGGGTGCAGTACTCATCGGGATCGGAATCATTGCTTTATACGCCTACAATTGGGATGAATTGTCTCGGTCTGCTCGCGCGGTCATGAGTGTCGCCCCATTGGTGATTGCCCAGGGTGCTTTTGGCTATGCCTACTTCAAGCAGCGGGACAGCAAAGCCTGGACGGAAAGCACCTCAGGCTTCCTGATGCTTATGTTGGGCGCGTCTATTGCGCTGATCAGCCAAACGTATCATCTGCCGGGAAGTATGCGCAGCTATCTTCAGATTTGGATGCTGTTGTCAATTCCCTTGATGTATCTGACGCCCTCGATTCTGGTGAGCCTTTTCTACATGATCGGCATTACTGCCTGGAGCTTTCATGCGCACGGCGGAGAACAAGTATGGTTTTGGGGCTTCTTTCTCGCCTTTGTTCCAAGGCTGTATCTCGCCATTCGTGAAAAAGACATCAGCATCCCGGCTAATTTCCTCAGCTGGACCACCGTGATCGCCTTACCCATTGCTTTTACCACCGTTTTTGAATGGCGGGTAAGTGGGAAAATGATTCTGGCGTATGCGGTCCTGATTGGGCTTTCTTATGTATTGGGGAGAAAATATTTTGGAAAAGGTACCTACTTCTGGCATCGTCCTTTTCAGACTGCTGCGATCGTTGGCACGATCGTCTTGTCCCTGATTCTTGGCTTTGAATGGGACTTTGGGACCATTGACCTGGGGGAAATGCTGACTGGCAATCGCTTCCCTCAATGGGCTGCCATGACAAATACCATCATTCTGCTGGCTGGGCTGGCAGGAATGAGTTGGCTGATCATCAGTTTGCGGCGTCAGGACATCCGAATCAATGCGTTCATTGCCATTTTTCCAGCGGTGGTTCTCCTGGGATTGGTCATTGGTGGCGGATGGTTGCCAATGATCATGATGAACATTTTCCTCTTTGGACTCGGGATCTTTTATCTACGTGAAGGAATTGTGCGGGAAATGTTGTCGTTGGTCAATCTGGGGATGTTTTGTATTGCGGCCTTATTGACCATGCGCTTTCTGGATGAAGAGGTAAGCTTTCTAATCAAGGGGATTGTCTTCATCCTGATGGGGGCTGGCTTTTTAGGGGTGAATCTGTATGTGTATCGTAAAAGAAAAGAAGTAGATCATGGCGTTTAAAAAATGGATTCCAGCTGCCGCTTTCGGCCTGTTGATGTTGTTGTACCTTTTGGTACCTATGCAGATGATTCTCAAACACGAGCAGGTCTTGCAAAGTGGTACAGTCTATAAATTTCAACCGGTGCCCCGTGATCCATTCAATCCGTTCATGGGCCGTTATCTGACCTTGAATTTTCGGGATGATCGGATACCACATCAGTTGGATGCAGAAACCCTCGCCGAAGGCGATGCAGTCTATCTGCCAATTGCCGAAGACAGCTTGGGCTATGCCCATTTTACTGAGGCGCTGCTGGCCCCGCCAGCGGAGGGTGATTATTATGCAACCACCATTGATTGGGTCAATGCAGGTGAACTCAGCGTTCAGATGCCATTTAACCGTTATTATCTCAACGAAAAAATGGCCCCACAGGCTGAGCAAGTATATGACAAACTGCTTCGCGAGGATAGTATAGACGTATATGCACAAGTGCGTATCCTGGATGGTCAGGCAGTTCTGGAAGAATTATACTTCAACGATCTTCCGGTTGAGCGATTTTTGTCGGAAAAAGAGTAGATTCTTTTTCAAACTCTCTACGACGACTCACGATGAAAAAAGTCCTGCGCACGATCTTCTTGGGATTGGTCCTTTTACTGGGATATCTCTTTTTCTGGCCAGTCACTGATGAGCCATTTGCCTGGCAGCCGCCTGAAGCACCTGACTATGCAGGCGATTATGCTCAGAATAACCAGCTTCAACAGGCAGAAATTTACAGCACATTGCCTCTTGGCAAAGGGCCGGAAGACATCGCAGTCGACAGCAATGGCTACATTTATGGTGGACTGGATGATGGGAAAATTTTGCGATACAAAAATCCAGATGCAGAGGCGGAAATTTTCGCAGACACCAAAGGCCGTCCCCTGGGACTACATTATGACAGTCTCCACAATCTGATCGTTGCGGATGCTCACAAAGGTCTGCTGTCCATCAATGGAGAAGGAGAGATTAAGGTCTTGACGGATGGCTTTGAGGGGAAAAGCTTTCGCTTTGCTGACGACCTTGATATTGGCTCAGACGGGAAAATCTATTTCAGTGATGCCTCCACCATTGCCTCGACCGAAAACTACAAACACGATATCATGGTGCATGGTGGTTTGGGTGCATTGTACGTCTATGATCCGGCCGACGGCAGCACCACGCAATTGCTCGATAGCCTGTACTTCGCCAATGGCATTGCGCTCAGCCCGGATCAGTCCTTTGTCCTGATCAACGAAACCACTAAATATCGGGTGCTCCGCCATTGGCTGACGGGCCCACGAAAAGGGAAGACTGAGGTTTTCATTGACAACCTGCCAGGTTTCCCGGACGGGATCTCTTCCAATGGAACAGGCATCTTCTGGCTGGCACTGGCCAATCCCCGCAATGATCTCTTGGACCAGCTATTGCCCCATCCTTTCCTGCGGAAAGTGGTGATGCGCCTGCCAGATGCCCTGCGGCCACAGCCAGTACGCTATGGATTTGTCTTTGGACTGGACATGGATGGAAAAGTGGTGTATAACTACCAGGATCCGGCTGGTGGCTTTGCACCCGTAACCAGCATTCAGGAAGAAGACGGTTGGCTGTATCTTGGCAGCCTGAGCGATCCCGCCTGGGCGCGGATACAGGCACCGGAGTAAAGTGGAAAAGCAGGTCATCCACCGTGGCGGACGACCCTTTTAACCAACAAGCATATAAGCTTTGAACACGCCACCCGCCCGGCGGCTGGACTATTTTCTTACTTATGAGTTGGTTTCAGGGAGAAAAGGTAAACCGAAGGCTTAGTCTTTCTTTTTCTTTGGATCCTGGAGCAGCCTGATTTTTTCTCTCAGGAAGAAGGTTACATCCTTTTTTTCGTTCGTAAAGATATCCTCCAGATTGATTTTGGAGTAGATTATGTGCTTGTCTTTGATCTCACTGCCCCTTGCATAATAAAGATTCGAATGGTACAGCATATAGGCGAGATGATTGGTGAAATGGATGGTGAAAATCTCTCCTTTGTATTCCTTGAGCTGCCCTGGTTTGAAGGTTAGTTCTCCATTTGACAGAGATTTTAAGACGGTTCCTTTATTTCCTTCCAGAATAAAATCAACCGAATTATAATTGTTGTCCATGATGTGCAGCTTCTGCTGTGCGAACATCAGTTGGGTACCCATGAGGAAGCTGAATAGGGCGATGAATAAATGTTTCATTTAGCTGGGTTGATTGTCGCGTATGTAGATCAGATAAAGCATGATAAAACCACTCCAGATCACCAATAAAATGATGTTCAAGGTGATTTGATGTCGGATCAAAAAGACTTCCAGGCTGCCTGGCGTCAGGCGGATGTTTTCACTGGAATTGATGTATAATTTGGGTGGTTCCTTGATGTCAGGATGCGTGATGGTGGTCATCCGAAGGATGTATTGCGCACGGGGATGCACCACGGGAATTTTATAGCTGTTGATTTGGTCTGCAAAGGACTCAACGTGCCCTTGATCCCGAAGAATAGGGGAGGGCGCAATGGGGATAATATCCGGGACCATAATCTTTCTGGGAGAAGGCAAAGTAGATTTAAAGGCTGCCGTCAGATTGATGTCCCTGATGGCTTCCTTGCGGCTCAAATTGGTCAGGGTGCATTCCCAATCGCGTTCAATACCGTTTTCCACAGTAGCGATTGATTTGACGTCAAACGCATACACCAAAAGCGGACTGTCAGCATGCAGGGCAATGATGTTGTTGATTTGATAAGCGGCCAGCCCAATCAGAACGGTGAGCATATACGGCAGTTTATCGCTGAGCAGAATGTTTTTCATGTTGGGTCAGTGTTATTTGCAGTGATCGCCTTTAAAAATGTCGTTTTCCCAGCATCCGTTGGAAATGATGGTGTTGCCCCGATAGAGAATGCCGTCGCCATGGCGTTTGCCTTCTTTCCAGTGGCCTTTGTACATTCTTCCACTAGGGTATCTGGCTCTTCCATAACCGTGGTACAAATCATTTAGGAATGCACCTGAATAATCAAAGGGTCCATTCTTCTTTTCAAAACCCTGCCCGTTTTTGAGGTTGTCTTTGAATTCTCCCCAATAGTAACGACCATTTGGATAGTACATTCTACCATGTCCATGTAAAGTATATTCTTCTTTGACATTTTTGCGAAACCATCCAAAATAGATCTGTTGGTCAAAGCCGTGCGGGACCAATCGACTGATAACAATACATTTCTGTTGATCATTCAGGTTACCTATTATTTCTCTTTGGATGATGGTATCATTTACTTCGATCTCATATGTTTTTCTGAAGATACCATTGAATACACCATAATTGTTGACTTGCCCCATGGAAACTCCATTATCTAAAAAAGATCTTCCATTTATCTCACGGGGCTTAGTTCGACGAATGGGGACTTTTGCAGTCAGCCATCCGGCTTGTGCAGCAAGTATGCGATCGTTATTGCCGGGATGCGTGTTGGTTTCATGCCCATTGTTGAGAAATTTTGGGAGGATCTGCTGGAAAAACTCTATGTCAACACCTGTCAATGCACCGACTGCAAATCCAGCTCGCTCGTCGGCATAAATTTCCTTGATCAGGTTCTCTGTTTGCTTCCCACTCAGCAGATAGTGATTGTCCCCAGAAATATGGTGCGTCAATTCATGCGCTATGATCCAGATAAGTAATGCTTCCTTTTCTGATTCCATGTTGGTCAGGGATGAGAAGTACTCATGATTGATGGTAATAACCCTTGGGTATGCATTCTTGATGCGCTGGTGGTGAGCTGCGGCGATGGGATATCCCTTGATTTCCCTTAGGGTGTATCGGGCACTGGGCGTATTGGGGAGAAATAGTTTGATCACCCGGTTCAGGTGGGAAATTAAATCTCCATCCAGAACCGGTTGGTTTTGATCTGCCAGCCATCGATAGGAGACGCTGCTGTCCAAACCGCATACATGTTCGATTTCTATCTCCTGCGCAAAAGCTTTACCGGCGGTCAAGACGAGTAATATGAGGAAAAAAATATGTTTCATGGCTTATCGGCAATTTGTTCTTTTAAATCTATCATTTTCCCAACAACCCTTTGAAATAATCAGACCATCCTTGATCAGAATGCCTGCACCATGCTTGCGACCAGATTTCCATTGCCCTTTATAGGTGCTTCCGTTTGCCTCCACCTGAATCCCAAATCCTTCAAACTCTCCATCTGCAAACGCACCAATATAAGAGTCTCCATTGGTGAGAAACATCTTCCCTTTTCCGTGGGGTGTCACACCAGAAAGATTTGCAGAACCTTCGCCAAAGTAGATCTTGATGGGTTCGTGATGCTGGTATCGCCCGAGATGATGATGGGCTTTTATGGGATGGATAATGGCAAACATTCGGGGCGACCTGCCTCTATGGCCGGCATATAAATCCTGGTAGCCTTCAACTTCATGGCCAACGATTCGAAATTCAGCCCGTTGGCTTTTGCTTCGTGCTCTCCACCAAGTTTTATCATACCTCACCCCAGATGGAGAAGTCCACTCAGTGTAAGCTGAGCTTGCTCCGGGATCGGCGAGTTTGGCATCCATCCATCCGGCCTCAGCAGCGATGATACGATATGATTTACCAGGATGGCTGGCGGTTGCGTGGTCGTTACGCAGCACTTTTGGTAAGATTCGCTTGAAGAAACTGATATCCACATCGGTGAGTTTTCCGACCGCAAAGCCAGCTCGTTCATCCGCCAGGATTTCCTTCATCAGATTATTGGCCTGAATCCCTGAGAGCTGATAATGGTTGTCGCCCGAAATATGATGGGTCAGTTCGTGGGCCAAAATCCAGATGAAAAGAGCTTTCCTGTCCTCAGCAGTTTTGACCAAAGAAGAGAAATATCTTGTATTAAGGGTAATGACCCGGGGATATTCATTGCCAATGCGCTGGTGATGTGCCGCTGCGATTGGTGCACTGGTGATGTCGCGCACGGTATATTGAGCCGATCGATTGTTCGGAAGGAATAGATCTATGACTTTGTCCAGGTACATAGAGACTGAGCGATCAAAGACGGGCCGATTTTCCTTTTCCAATTGAAAAAAAGAAACCGAACTGTCAAGGGAACAGACATACTCAGGCTTTTCCTGGGCATATCCGTTGAGAGCAACACCTATGAAAAGAAAGAGGAGTGTATGTTTCATCTATTCAGATTATTGACAGCTTTCTCCAATGAAGGCACCGTTTCGCCAGCAGCCTTGCTGGATGACGACATTGCCTTTGTAAATGATCCCCTGACCATGCCGTTTGCCTTTAGACCATTTGCCTACATACTTCCGGCCATCGAGATAACGATAGGTCCCAAAACCTTCAAGCCGACCATGAATAAAGTCTCCCTCATAGGATTCACCATTGGCGAG
>JBCBZF010000694.1:0-3985 GCA_039815525.1 Bacteroidota bacterium
AAACAAAAAGCCAACTTTGGCGGTTGGGTTCGGGCCAAGGTTTTGAGATCTTTGCGCACATCAACGCACTCTTTTCAATCCATCTGCATGTACCAAATCAAGAAAAGTCAGCAACTATTTTCCAATGCCCAGCACATCATTCCCGGTGGGGTCAATTCACCCGTGCGGGCCTTCAAAAGTGTAGGGGGAGACCCTATCTTCATCCGCCGGGCCGACGGGGCGTATCTGTATGATGAAGACGACAATGCCTACATTGATTTGATCAATTCCTGGGGCCCAATGATCCTGGGGCACAACCATCCTGAGGTACGGACGGCGGTTGAAGCAGTCCTTGGAAATTCTTTCAGTTTTGGTACACCTACTGAAGTAGAGGTAGAAATGGCCCGGATTGTGGTGGATGCTGTGCCTTCAGTAGAAAAAGTACGCATGGTTAATTCGGGGACTGAAGCCACCATGAGTGCCGTACGGCTGGCACGTGGCTACACTGGTCGGGACAAATTCATCAAATTCGCCGGCTGTTACCATGGTCATGGAGACAGCTTTCTGATTGCGGCTGGCAGCGGCGCCATTACCTTTGGCGTGCCAAATAGTCCCGGTGTAACCAAAGGTACGGCCCAGGATACACTCATTGCCCGCTTCAATGATTTGCAGCATGTTAAAGAACTGGTTGCGGCCAATCCGGGAGAAGTGGCGGCCATTATCCTCGAACCAATAACCGGCAATATGGGTGTCATCCGTCCGGCTGAAGGTTTTCTGGAAGGATTACGTGCCTTGTGTGATGCAGAAGGCATTGTGCTCATCTTCGATGAGGTGATGACGGGCTTTCGCCTGAGCTATCAATCTGCTCAATCCATGCTGGGGGTTACCCCTGATATTACATGTCTTGGCAAAATCATCGGTGGCGGCATGCCAGTCGGTGCCTACGGTGGTAAAGCGGAGATCATGGAATATGTTTCTCCGTCTGGACCTGTCTATCAGGCGGGAACTTTATCTGGTAACCCATTGGCCATGCGGGCTGGGCTAGCGACCCTGAGTTTCCTCAAAAGCCATCCCGAAGTTTATGAAACAGTAGACGATGCCAGCCGAAAACTGGTCAATGGTATGGCAGAGATCATGCAGGAAAAAGGCTTACCGCATTGCATTGGCCACATTGGGTCCATGTTTACCCTCTTTTTCCAGGAAGGTCCGGTACTGAACTTCGAAGACGCGCAACGATCTGATACGGATGCTTTTGCCCGCTTCTTCCGCTCCATGTTGCAGAAAGGCGTGTATTTTCCACCCAGTCAGTATGAGGCGGTATTCATTTCCCAGATGATTCAGTCCAAAGAAATTGACCAGATTCTGACCGCTTTCCGGGCCAGCGTTGGGTAAATTGCACTCCTCCTGGCGACTATCAGGGGTTTGCTCAGCTTTTGGAAGGCAGGAGCCATTTGCAATTTAACAGATAGGGGCGTTGCGAAATTTAGAAGTGGGGGCGTTTAGCAAAACGCTCCCCCGAGAATATCAAAAAATCGTTTAAGATGAACCTTCGCATACATGATTGCTAAATCTTTTTCTCTGCTGGGCTTTTTCCTTTTTTGGGCCCAAAGTCTTTCCGCTCAGATTTTGTGGTCATGGGAAGATCGTCAACCCATTCCAGAGCCAGTCGCCAACAATGCGGTGGTTGCAGCCAGTGTCAATGGCCAGAACTATGTGTATTCATTTTCTGGGATTGACAGCAGCCGAATCTTCTCAGGCATCCACCTGAAAGCCTGGCGGTATTCAGTCGGGGACAATGTGTGGGATACGCTTCCGCCTTTGCCGGATACGCTTGGCAAAATTGCGGCCGGTGCCAGTCTGGTCAAAGGCAAAATCTATATCATCGGCGGCTATCATGTCTTTGCCAATGGCAATGAGGCCTCATCCGACCGGGTACATGTCTTTGATCCACAAACCAACAGCTACCTCGCAGATGCAGCGCCCATTCCCGTCCCCATTGATGATCATATCCAGGCTGTTTGGCGAGACAGTCTGATCTTTGTCATCACAGGTTGGAGCAATACCACCAATGTCCCTGATGTTCAGATCTTTAATCCCACACTCAATCAATGGACGGTGGGAACCGCTGTACCAGACCAATTGGATTACAAAGTCTTCGGAGGTTCAGGTGCCATCGTTGGGGATACGATTGTCTATGCTGGTGGAGCGCGTTTTGGACAAAATTTCCCACTGGGCAATGTTTTCAGGATCGGGATCATTGATCCCAATCATCCTACTCAGATTAGCTGGAGCAATTTTTCTGATCCATTGGCATTGGGCTACCGCATGGCCGCTTTTACAAGCGGGCAGAATGTCATCTGGGCCGGCGGCTCCCAGGTTTCCTATAATTTCGACGGCATTGCCTACAATGGCAGTGGCCCGGTTGCCCCTTCCGGCCGCATGTTCAATTATTCTACATTTTCTCAAAGTCTCTTCAGCTTACCAGATAGCATTCCCCCTCTGATGGATTTCCGGGGTGTGGCAGAACTGGGCAATGATCAGTTCATGCTGGTCGGTGGGATGGAAGCAGGACCACAGGTAACGGCTCGGGTGCTGCTTATGCGCAATCTACTGAGCAGTAGCAGCAATCAGTTGGAGAACAGCATCCCGCTTACATTTTCCCATCAGCAACAGATCGTCTCCCTGAAAGTAGAGAATCAGTTGCCTTTTTCCGTTAGCATCATCGATATCCAGGGGAAAGAGCGATATAAAGCTTCGGGCCTTCATGGTCGCTGGCAGCATTCTCTTCAATCTTTTCCTGACAGGCATTATTTCATCCTGTTTCGCCAACAAGACCTACAACAGACTTTCCGAATTTGGGTCCGTTGAAATTTTCCTTTTCCCTCAATTGAACGTAATTTTTGCCAAAATCTATCATATGAAACGACTTTGCTACTTCCTGGCTGCGGCTACATTGCTTACCGCCTGCCAGACCGAACAACAACAGACTGATACGCAAACTGCAACCGCAGAAACCCAGGCCGCTGCCCCACAAGTAGAGGTGCTCTTTGATGGAAGCTCGACTGATGCCTGGCGGAACTATAATGCGGATACGATTTCCAACCAATGGCAGATTCAGGATGGCACGCTTACCATGGCGGGAAAAGGAGGAGGAGACATCATCACCAAAAATGAGTACGAAAACTTTCTCCTGGAGCTGGAATGGAAAATTTCTGAAAATGGCAATAGCGGGATCTTTTTCCATGTAACTGAAAATGATACGCTTCCAGCTGCATATTTTACTGGACCGGAAATGCAGATCCTCCACAATGAAGGGCATCCTGATGGACAAATCGAGATGCACCGGGCCGGAGATAACTATGACTTGCAAGCCTGTTCAGTCGAGACCGTCAAAGGACCAGGTGAGTGGAATGCCGTCAAACTCAAAGTAGATCAGGGCAAAGTAGAACACTGGCTCAATGGCACCAAAGTAGTTGAATATGAGCTTGGCAGCGATGCATGGAAAGCGCAATTGGCCAAAAGTAAATTTGCTGACTGGCCACTCTATGGTCGGGCTGGTAAAGGGCACATTGCCTTGCAGGATCACGGCGACCCCGTGTGGTTCCGCAACATCAAGGTGACCGTTTTATAGGAAAAATCGACAAATCCGACATCCCTCATGACCCATAGGTGATGAGGGATTTTTTGTTTGAGAAAAGAAAAATATACCAAAGTGCATTTCATACCAATTCCGAAGAAAAGCTTTCATCCATTAGGCATCTTGGCCTAAGAAGCTTATAATTGAGTTTTAGCGCCTGTTTAATCTTTGGTATTTGATGATGAAAGAGGTGGAGCTTGTGGTTTTGTAAATGGACTCTTTCCAGTAAAAGTGTATCAGGAGAATTACAAAAGACACACTTTCAGCTAAAATACGATCGTTCATCAGGCCTTTGACTACTTATCTACTCGTAATTTTCCTCTAGCATGAAAAAGCACATTCTGACGTATGCGCTTGGGCTGCTTGTGT
>JBCBZF010000249.1:0-7495 GCA_039815525.1 Bacteroidota bacterium
CGATGGTTTTTAGCTTGCTGAGCGTATTCCTTTTTCTACTTGCCTGCAATGCCCCTCAAGAGACTGAGCAACAACCTTCATCCCCCACATCTGCTCAGCCAAACATCATCATCATCTATGCCGATGATCTTGGGTATGGAGACCTGGGCGTATATGGCGGGGAAAATATGCCAACGCCTAATATGGACAAATTGGCGCAGGGTGGGATTCGTTTTACCCAGGGCTATGCCTCTTCCGCGACCTGTTCCCCCAGTCGGTATGCTTTGCTGACCGGGACCTATCCCTGGCGAAATGAGCGTGCCAAAATTCTGCCCGGTAATGCCCCGCTCCTGCTGGATACAGCTCAAACGACCATCGCGGATCTGCTAAAAGCAGCAGGCTATCACACTGGCATCGTGGGGAAATGGCATTTGGGCCTCGGCGATGGCTTTGTCAATTGGAATAAGAAGATTGGTCCCGGTCCCAATGAATTGGGCTTTGACTACTCTTACATCATGGCCGCTACCCAGGATCGGGTCCCGACAGTTTATATTGAAAATGGTGATGTGGTCGGTCTGGATCAAAATGATCCGATTGAGATCAGTTATTCTGAGAACTTCCCTGGCCAGCCAACCGGCAAAGACAATCCAGAGATGCTCAAAATGAAGTGGCATCATGGCCACAACAACAGCATTGTGAATGGGATTGGAAGAATTGGTTTTATGAAAGGAGGAGAAAGCGCCAAATGGGTCGATGAAAACATGGCCGACACTTTTCTGGTCAAAGCGCAGACCTATATCAAAGCGCACAAAGAGAAGCCATTCTTCCTCTACTATGCGCTCCAACAACCACATGTGCCCCGTACGCCCCATCCACGCTTTGTCGGAACATCCGGTATGGGACCAAGAGGTGATGTAATTGTGGAAGCGGATTGGTGTGTCGGCGAACTCCTGAAAACCCTGGAAGCAGAAGGCCTGATGGACAACACCCTCATCATCCTGTCCAGCGACAATGGCCCGGTCCTGAATGATGGCTATTTTGATGACGCGGTCGAAAAAATTGGCGAGCACAAACCCGCTGGAAATCTTAGGGGTGGAAAGTATAGCTTGTT
This sequence comes from Bacteroidota bacterium, assembly GCA_039815525.1. Taxonomy (GTDB): domain Bacteria; phylum Bacteroidota; class Bacteroidia; order J057; family J057; genus JBCAWW01. The sequence goes on from JBCBZF010000249.1 coordinate 1,091, forward strand.
TGAAGCCGGGACGCGGGTACCTTTTCTTACCTATTGGAAAGGAAAAATTCAGCCCGGTACTTCCAATGCAATGGTTTCTCAGATTGATCTTTTTTCCTCTCTGGCCGCCTTAGTTGGCAGCTCCGCACGTACCAATGATAGCCAGGATTTGTTGTCGGTCCTGATGGGAGCAAGTCAGACCGGCCGCAGCAATCTGGTGCTGGAAGCCACCACCCGAACGGCTTATCGGGAAGGCGATTGGGTCTACATTCCGGCCTACGAAGGACCAGCTGTCAATCATCAGGTCAATATTGAGCTGGGCAATTCCGATCAGGAAAAGCTCTATCACCTCAAAGAGGATCTTGGTCAGCAGAACAATCTGGCCGAGGCGCAGCCGGATAAACTCAAAGAAATGCGGGCACACTTCCGCGAGATTCGCGGTGGCAATTTTGTTGATACAGAGCAATTGGAGTTGAAATAACAACACTTTTTATATCAATCTGACTGCGGCAGGGTAACTTTTTTCTTCTCAGGGTATGGATGTGTACATCATCTAGACAATTAATCCTGAGAAGAATGAAAAATATCATCCAAGCTACTGCCCTTTTGGCAAGTCTCTGCCTGCTCCTTGCGTGTAACAAAGGCGAAAATCCCAGCCCCGATCCTGGTGAGATCGATCAGCTCAGTGGCATTTCTGTTGAAGAACTGACATCCTATGCCGGAGATTTGGGCCTGCGAATCGATACCCGCTCGCTGGCCAAATTGGGCTATCTACCCGCCAAAGTAGCGGTGGACCTTGCTACCAGCGAAGGAGATTATGACGATGTACTTGACATCGATCCAATGCTCCAAATCGCCCAATTGTCCATCCCAATCGAAGACCTTTCAGAGGCCGCAGAAGCAGAACTCCGCAATGGTGTGGGCATTAATTTGAGCATCAGAGATGCAAATGATCAGGAGATCACCACTGAATCGATCAGCATCGCTTCTTTGCAGGAAAATGCGCGGGAGATTGTGGTCAAAAATGCAGCGCTACCATGTCTGACCTGCGATGTGGACCTTAAAGCGGGCATGCCACACTTTATTCAGGTCGTGGATGCAAATGGCAATTACGCCAGCAACGTCATCAACAAAAACGGTCAGCATGGCGCCAGCAATAGCCTCCTCTATGAAGCAAGCTCTTCATTCGATGACAATCTGCTGGAATACCAGAATTATTTCCACAAGATCCCCAATGAAGAAAATACCTATCTGATCTACAATCGTCAGACCAAGCGCTACCTCGCGATCGACGACAATGACAATACCCTTCGCCAATCTGGTGCATTTTCCTATCCGGATAATATTGACGCTAGTGGGAATTACAATGGACATCCCCGCTATAAATTCATCATTCAACGTGAGGATAATGGTCTGTACACCATTCGCCGCTACACCACTGGTGTCCCCATCAAGCGTGAATTCAATGGCACCCTGCACTATTGGCGGGCAGTTGTCTCCGGACAAACCCAGTACTTCCGCTTCATTGCACTTAATGTTGAATGGAATCTTGAAGAGTTGAATACCCGATATTTACCGCCAGTCTTTCCAGCGGTCAACACCTCCTTTGGCTTCAACAGTACCCTCGTCAATTGTGGTTCGGGCAGTCTGGAACAGGAAGTCGGGGTCCAGCAGGAAATTACCACGACCTATACATCCTCATTCTCAGAGACCATCGGCCTGAGTGGTCGCCTGACGGTTGGGGCCAGCGTAACGGTTGGCGCAGAGGCAGAAGCGAGTTTTTTTGGCAATGGTGGCAAAGTGACCGGGGACGTATCGGCCAGCGTAGAAGTTTCAGTTGAGGCGTCCACGTCATCGACCAATACCCAATCTTATGAGCAGTCCATTACCAATACCTACTTCTCAAAGCGAACTGTAACGGTTCCTCCCGGCAAAGCCTCACTCGTGTATGATGCCTATCAAACCTACCGCAATGTCTACCAGCCTTTTGTCAAGCGCTTCCGCTTGCGTGGTACACAAACCGATGGAGACACTGAAGATCTTAGTGGGGCAGAAATTGCTACTCAGCTTCGCCTGACTGGCTTCACGGGTACGATCACCTTTATCGGCCCTGATTATGTCGAAATCTCCATTGCAGGTGGTACCGTCATGGACAACATTGTGGAAACCCAAAGTGAAGTCCGCGATGTAGCGGCGGATTGTGATTGATGATTCTTCTGGAGTGAATGAATTGCCTCAGCTTTGCTCTTCCTAAAAGGGGGGAATAAGCTGGGGCAACTTTTTGAATGGCATGGTCCCTGTCTCCTGAATATTCGGAGAATTCCAGCGTTTATGTCAAAAAGGATGTACGATGAAAACTTTTTACTCTCTGATTCTCCTCCTCTTCGCAGGCTCCGTTTTTGCCCAGAGTTCTTCTGAGAAGCTTCCCCCCATGGCCGATTGGTTTCTCGCCACCGGCGACTGGCAAACTGATCCCCAACTCTATGTCAGAGAATATGGCAGAATGGACCAGGAACCCATCATCATGCTGCATGGTGGCTGGGGCGGGAATTATGTAGGCATGGTCGAATCGGTCAAAGACTTATTTGATACCCACCATTTTGTGTTTTATGATCAGCGGGGTTCGCTGCATTCTCCCTGCCCGGATTCCCTGATCACCTATGATCATCACATTGAAGACCTGGAACGTCTGCGCAAGGAATTAAAGTTGGATAAATTGACATTGGTAGGACATTCAATGGGGGCGATTCTGGCCAGTGCCTATGCTGCCCGCTATCCGAAACACATTCAGAAATTGGTTCTGCTGGCACCGCCCGCACTCAAAAGTAAGATGTCCAAAGAAGAAGCACTGGAGATCAGTGTTCCCCAGAATGATGCTCTTCAGGCTTTTATTGAACGCCCAGCGATTAAACAGGAATTGGAAAAATATGCGTTAAATGCCTCTGGGGAACCACTTTCTTCACGCGAACACACTGCCATCTTTCGCATCAACTTTGCCAAACGCATGCTCTTTGATGTGTCGAAATGGCCAGCATTAACGGGCGGCAGAGCCTTGTACAAAGGCAAGGTTTTTTCCCTGACAGCGGCGAGCTATCCGCAAAACGGCTGGGATTTCATTTCAGATTTTCAGCAGCAAAGCTATCCGATCCACGTGATTGTGGGTGATCATGATTTTCTTGATTTCGGCAATGGTTTGATTAAAAAGTGGGGGCAGGAAGTGCCAGGCATGGAGCTTTCTGTGATCAAAGAGGCCGGTCATATACTGTGGATTGATCAGCCGACGATTTTTACAAGCGAATTGCAGAAGGCGTTGAAAGACTGATTGACGTTTTATCACACAAAAAACGTTTCTTAGGCATAGATTTTTCTCCTATGAAAACTGACAATCAACTCCATTTTGAAGCAATCGTCCAAACATTCCCCGACGCGGAACTGGGGAAGATGTTTGGGAAACAATGTGGAAAGATCGGGAAGAAAGCCTTCGTCGCCTTCTTTCAGGATGAAATGGTCTTTCGGATTGGAAGGGAAGAGGTAGCAGCTTTGGTTGAAAAATACCCCGGTGCTCAAAACTGGGATCCATCCGGCAAAGGCCGGCCCATGAAAGATTGGTTGCAAGTGCCTGGTATCTACCGGGCGGATTGGGAAAAACTGGCAGGCCGATCGGTAGGTTTTCTTGACCAGGTGAAATGATCCATTTCACCATGCAGCAAAAGAGCGCTCAAAAACGTCTTTCGAAAGATTCTCCAACCGAATACTCACACCTTTTATGTCTTATCTCAAAACAATTCTCCTCATCTTCATTCTCATGACGGGCTTCTTTTTACCCGCCTGCATGGTAAAAGATTCCTGTGATGGCGTAACTTTTTTGAACTTCTTTGATGTAAAAGGGCTCGATATTTTTGCTGTGACGGACGCCAGAGGCTTTGATCCCGAGAACGGAAGCGAAGTCATGCCCAATGACAGCATTCCTTTTGACTCACTTGAGAGAATTTATATCGACTATCAGGTGGACTATTTGGCCGAGAATCAGGCAAATTGGTCTTTTTCGCTGATACCAGCGGCTTATGCTTGTTCATTTATTCCAGGTGGCAGTGGGTCAAAAGAGGAAGGCCTGGTCAGTTTTAAAATCACGACGCTCAACGATTTTGATACGGCTCATCCGGCCAATAGCAGCATCATTGATCTGTTTGACTATTATGGTTCCTATTATGAGCCCCGCCAAACACCAATTACCCTTTCAAGTTTCCTCAACACGCAAAACGAAAATCTTACTGAAGAGGATCTTGCGCTCAGACTCAACAAAGCCCCCGAATTGAATCCCGAATTCAAGATCAAGGTCAGAATGGAGTTGTCCACGGGTGAGGTATATGAGGCAGTCTCTGAACCTTTTGTGATTGCGCAGTAGTATATTGGGGATAAAGATATTCCTGCTTCGACTCCTGAGGCACCTACATGATCGTCAATCCACTTAACAATGCTACGAAATACGACTCTGCTCCTGATTGTCATCAGTTTATTCCTCAGTTGTCAGCCCCAACAACAAAATGCTCCAGAGGCTGAAACAGATACCTTCGCCAAGCAGAAGGAGATCCTTCTGGTCGGTAGCTTTCATTTCAACAATCCCGGTGCAGACGTAGCCAAAACCAAAAGCTTTGATATTCTCAATGCCGGCACCCAGGCAGAATTGGCTGATATGGCCGCAAAAATCAAAGCCTTCCAACCCACGAAAATTTTTGTAGAATGGCCCTATGATGAGCAAGAAGAGCTGGACTCTCTCTACCATCTTTACACTGCCGGAACCTATTTTGAGCGGGAAGGTATGTCGGACTTTTATCGTAAAAATGAAATTTTTCAACTGGCTTTTCGCACTGCCAAAGAGATTGGCCTGAAAGGCGTACATGCAGTCGATTACAATGAGACCGACTTCCCCTTTGACAGTGTTATGACCGTGATGCAACAAAGTGGTCAAACAGACCTCCTGCAAAAGGTAGATCAGGTCATTCAGACGTTTACCGCAGGCTTTGATGAAAAGATTGAATCGGGTGCTTCTCTCAAAGAAATGCTGTATCACCTCAACCAGCCGGGCATGCGGCAGATGGATGTAGGCTTTCAGATCGAAAGCATGTTGTTGGTCGGCGATACGGATAACTTCATCGGTCCCTATCTGGCCGCAGAGTGGACCAAACGCAATCTTTATATGTGGTCCTTGATCAAAAAGATGTCCCGGGAAGACGAAAAAGTCATGGTGCTACTGGGAGCCAGCCACGTTGCAGTCATCCAGGAATTTATCCAGCGGAATCCTGATTGGCGAGGGGTAGAGTTGCAGGAGATTTTGGAATAAAACTGCTATTTTCCCACAACGCAATCCTCCTGATTCATGAAATGCTTACCTCAAGTCTCTCTGTTTCTCACCATATTTCTCAGTGCCTTCCTTTCTCATGCTCAGCTCTTCTATACGGATGCTGATGCATTGGCAGATGATCTCAATGCCGCCTCCAATGGCGGGCAGTTCATTGTGGCAAACGGGACCTATCATGATTTTGAGGTATCCACGGAGTTAGTCGGAACGGCTGCCAATCCATTTGTGATCAAAGCCGAGAGCATCGGAGGTGTCGTTCTCACCGGAGAATCCCAGTTTGTCTTAAAAAAGTCTGCCTATGTCATCCTGCAAGGCTTTGTGTTTGATGCACAAGGTGATGAAACCCTGGTCAAGTTAGAAGGATGCAACCACATCAGAATTAGCAGGAACGTTTTTGAACTATCAACCACAGAATCAATTAAGTGGGTTTTCATTGGGGGTGTTTGGAATGACAATGTTTTCCCTTTCCAGTATCCCAGCCACCACAACCGGATAGATCATAATATTTTTCAGAATAAAACCACGCCCGGACATTATATCACAGTAGACGGCTCATTTGATGATACCGGATCTGACGAAGTGTATTATCAATCTCAGTATGACACCATTGATCATAATTTCTTCAGGAACAATGGTCCAAGGGCAGTAAATGAGCAGGAATCAATCCGGATTGGCTGGAGTGAAATGTCCCTTTCCAGTGGCTTTACCCTTGTAGAGCACAATCTGTTTGAGGACTGTGATGGTGATCCAGAGATCATTTCGGTCAAGTCATGTGACAATGTTATCCGACACAATACCTTCCTCAGCAGCTATGGTACGCTGTCTCTCAGACATGGTAACCGGAATCGGGTCGAAGGAAATTACTTTTTCGGAAATGGAAAACCCATAGGCACCTCCGGGACCGGATCCTCCTTGTACACTGGTGGCATCAGGATTTATGGGACTGACCATCTCATCATCAACAATTATATGGAAGGTCTGACCGGCACACTGAGAAGAGGAACAAAGCATCTCACCCTCGAACGGTACGTAGAAGCTGCGGGTTGTATCAAGTTGGCGAGGCAGCG
>JBCBZF010000733.1:0-3815 GCA_039815525.1 Bacteroidota bacterium
AAATGGAAAGCAGGTTTTTTTTGAAGCGGCAAGAGTTCGAGGCGGGGAAAGAAATCATCAGAAAGTTCCTTTAGCCTTGCAGGCTTGGTGGCAGAGACTGCAAGGCAATAGACATGGTCTTTTCTGAGGAGATATCGGTAGTTGGCAAACACCCCACTGGGCAATTCGACCTGGAACATATCTACGCCCGCTAATCCCTCAAATTCAATCCGTTCAATTTCCACATCCTCATTTATACCATTGCCCATCCGTCTCATGCGATTCACCATCCCGTCGATGGTTTCATCTACTTCATTCGAACCCAATGTCCGACCCGGTACATCCATCAGGACATACGAATCCATTCTTCCAATGTCCAGACCTGCAAAAGCATGGGTCCCATTCCCTTCATTTTCTTTGGACCATAAAATACAAGGCGCTTTGATCGCAAATCCGAATTCTTCGGATCGAAAGGCGCGTAAGGGTCTTTCGGCACGCGGGCGCGCCTCCAGTTTGGCCGCAAGACCCGTGAAGCTGGCTGGTACCGCTTCTACCGTGAACCCCTCCTTTCTGAATAATTCGATTAAGCCGTCCTCCCCAGGTAAATGCGCGACACCGACTGCCATAAACGTACTTTTCTCCCGGATCAATTTTTTACCCCTCTCGACCATCTGCTGATTGCGAATGGTCAGCAATTGTTCATGCTCAAGCCGATTGAGAAAGGCCCGCATGTCATTGTGTTTTTCAATGGCATTCAAGTCGCCTTTCTGATAAGCTCCCAGCAAAAAATCGAGCATATTCTCTTTGTCGGTGCCTTTCAATTCACGCACCAAACGGTTTGCTTTGGCCTGATAGTCGGGATTGGATTCCCGCAGGACGGTCGGGGCCACATGATTTTCGACATATTCAAGTCCCCCTACTTCCTTGCCCCATCCCTGTGCCAATTCGTACAGCCAGACATCTAAAAAAGTGGGACGGTCATCTTCTTTTTCTTTTACCAGGCCAAGGAGTTTTTTGAGGAAATCGATGCGGCTGGCGCGTAAGCGATTGATATCGATTTTTAATTGCTTTCTGACCTTTTTAGTCAGGAATTTAAAATCGTCCTTTGATAAGAGAGTAGAGAGCAATGGGGAACGCTCACGGGTGGTGCTGTCAACTGCTTCAAGTACATAGCCAGTCAGAGAATCCGGATCTACTTCAATCAAGAGGCGATCGACCTTATCAATACTGGACAGGACGGAATCGCTGAACTGGAAAGCGCGTTGGTCTTTGACATGAATGGTGCCAAAGAGGTATGAAGCCTTGGTCAGGCCATTTCCGCTGATGCGCCAAAGAAGTTCATGATTTTGAGCCGTTGAAATAGAAAAGGAAAGCGTGAGAAAGGAAACTGCCAAACATACAGGCAGAACATATTTTGTCATGGTCGATCGTGTTTCAGACACGAAATTACATCTTTTAGACCAAAATATCATTGACGACTTCCCCGTATAAATCAGTGAGGCGAAAGTCGCGTCCCTGAAAGCGATAGGTCAAACGCGTGTGATCCATGCCCAGGAGATGTAGAATGGTCGCCTGAAGATCATGTACATGGATTCGCCCGGAGATACCTTCATATCCAATGGGATCAGTTTTCCCATAGCTGAGGCCTGCTTGTACACCGCCTCCAGCCATCCACATTGTAAAAGCTTCTTTGTGATGGTCTCTGCCATCAAAAGGTGCAGTTTTACCACCCCGATTCTCCCGCATAGGTGTCCGCCCAAATTCCCCTCCCCAGATAACAAGCGTTTCTTCCAGTAATCCACGCTGTTGAAGGTCTTGTAGCAGCGCGGCCATTGGTTGGTCCACTTCGCGGCATCGCTCTCTGAAGCCATGGTGAAGGGATTCGTATTGATTGGATCCGTGTGAGTCCCAGCCGCGATGATACAATTGAATGAAGCGAACGCCCCGCTCTGCCAGGCGGCGGGCCAGCAGACAGTTGTTTGCAAAAGCGGTCTCTCCTGGGCGGGTGCCATACATGTCATGTACCGATTGTGGCTCCTGACCAATGTCCATCGCTTCCGGCACGGTCATTTGCATCCGAAAAGCCAGTTCGTATTGCGAGATCCGGGCCAGGGTTTCAGGATCACCCATTTCTTCATACTGCACCTGATTGATCTTACTGATGGTTTCAATGGCGGATTTGCGAAGTGATCGTGGCAATCCGTCGGGATTATTGATGTTCTGAACGGGATCTCCCTGAGAACGAAGCTGGACCCCCTGATAAACGGATGGCAGAAATCCCGAACCCCAGATACTTTTGCCTGCGCTGGGTGCAGACGCCCCTGAAACCAATACGACAAAACCCGGTAGGTTTTCATTTTCAGATCCCAAACCATAGGTTACCCAGGAACCCATGCTGGGTCTGCCTTGCCGGGGGAAACCAGTGTGTACGAAAAACTGGGCCGGGGCATGGTTGAATTCATCCGTATGTACTGCTTTGAGCATACATACTTTGTCGACAGATTGCTGGAAGTGGGGCAGCAAATCCGATACCCAGGCGCCCGACTGGCCGTATTGGGAAAAATTGGCACGGTGCCCCAGCATATTGGGGACCCCCTGGATAAAGGCAAAACGCTTCCCTTTCAGCAATGAATCCGGACAAGCCTGCCCATCAAGTTTGTCGAGATCGGGTTTGTAATCAAACAGCTCCAACTGAGAGGGTCCACCAGCCATGTGCAGAAAGATGACCCGTTTTGCTTTTGGGGCAAAGTGGGCCACTATTTTCTGCTCATTTTGAGAGGCAAGAGTGGGCTTCTGTCCACAACCCAATAGATTGCCGAGTGCAAACGCACCGAGTCCTAAGCCGCTCTTGCGTAAAAAAGTCCTGCGACTTTGGCGCTGTAAATGTCGCCGTACCATCTCGGTATGTAGATCCGTTTTCATTAGCCTTTGGTGAAAAATTCGTCCAGATTAAGCAATACATTGGCGACTTGTACCAAAGCGGCCCGCTCAGGATCAGGCTTGGTATGATGGAACAATATGGCCTTGACATCTGCGGGATGGGCCTGGTACCAGTTCAGGCTTTCATGGTAGAACTGTTTGAGTTCTGCAAGACTTTGCTGATCGGTGGGCCGTCCGAGGACCTGCTCCATTCCAAAGGATATTTGGCCGCTGACAGAGTCGCCGGCACTGGCCATTCGATCGGCCAGAGCTGAAGAGGCCTCCATCATGGTCGAATCATTAAGACTGATCAAGGACTGCAAAGGCGTATTGGTCGCGATGCGGCGACTGACACAGAACTCCCGGCTGGGACTGTCAAAGCCAGTGAGGAAAGGAAAGGGGCTGCTACGTCGCCAGAAAGTGTAAATGGCGCGGCGATACCGATCTTCTCCCTTGCTGGGTTGCCAGCGCATCACGTTACGGATGACCTGCCAGGTACCCTTGGGTTGGGGGGGCATTACACTGGGGCCAAACCGCTTTTTACTCAACAAACCACTGACAGCCAGTGCCTGATCCCGGATTTGTTCAGCCGTCAGACGGACCCTGGGGCCCCGGGCCAGGAGACGATTGGTCGGGTCTCGCTCCAATAACTCGGGAGACACGACCGAGGATTGCTGGTAGGTAGCAGACAAGACAATTTCCCGCAAAAGAGATTTGAGCCGCCATTGATGTTTCTCCCGAAAAGAAAGTGCCAGATAATCGAGCAGTTCCGGATGAGATGGCGGACTGCCCTGGGTCCCAAAGTCTTCCAGCGTTTGAACCAGCCCTTGCCCAAATAGCTGGGCCCAGACCCGGTTGACAAAGACCCGGGCTGTCAATGGATTTTCTTTTGACAAAAGCCACTCCGCCAGTCCCAA
>JBCBZF010000442.1:0-5712 GCA_039815525.1 Bacteroidota bacterium
CAGGCGCTCAAACCAGATTTGGTCTTTCTCGATATTCAAATTGGGTCCCAAACCATTTTTGAATTGTTACATAAGCTGGACAGCTTGAATTTTGAAATCATCTTTGTCTCGGCCTATGAACATTTTGCGCTCAAGGCCTTTCAGTTTATGGCGAGTGACTATCTCCTGAAACCGATTGACATTCCGAAACTACAGGCGGCAGTGGAAAAGGCGAGTACCAATGTCAACAACCGATCCATTCATACCCATCTGCAGCAGATGATGCTCAATCTCCAAAGCATCCATCAGGAACAGCATAAAATTGCACTGGCGACGCTAGATGGCTATGAGTTGGTCTATGTCAGGTCAATCATCTATTGTCTGGCTGACGGAAGCTATACGCATGTGCATTTCAATGATGGGAGCAAATTGACCGTCTCCCGTAATTTGAAGCATTACGAACGGATGTTGTCCGAATATGGATTCATGCGGGTGCATCAATCTGCATTGATCAACCTACGTCTGATCCGGAAAGTGGTGCGGGCATCAGGCGGCAGTCTTGTGATGGAAGATGGCCACCATGTACCAATCTCAAAAAGTAAACGCATGGAGCTGGAAGAAGCCATCAAAGCCAACCGGCGCTTGATTTGACGCCTGTAGAAGCTTCGTGTCAAGTTACATTTCCGCTTACATTTTTTCACTTTCGAAACGGCTTGTTCGATATCGGACGAAAAGTGGAACATCGAAAGCATGTTAATATTCTGTCAGTCAGTCGTTTATAGACTGGCACCCTGCTTGTGTTTGTGTTTTGCAAACGAGACAAGCATATGGACCGTCCCATTTCTCAGGAACAACAAAAGAAAAGCCGCCGCAGTCAATGGATGAAATTTGGCTGGATCATCCTGCTCCTGGTGGCACTCATTTTTGCCTTTCGGCGCCTCATTTCTCCCAGTGCCGATACGGATAAGCTACGCTTTGCCACGGTTGAGCGGGGAAGTGTAGAGCACGCCATCACAGCCAGTGGCCTGATCATACCAGCCTATGAACAAGTTATCAATGCACCGGCCGCCACAACCATCAGTAAAGTTAATATTCAATCCGGGGCCGCGGTATCCACGGGGGACTTGATCATGGAACTAGATGCAGAATATGTCCGGCTGAATTATGAGCAATTGGTGGATGAAGTCGCACTGAAGCGAAACAGCGTCGCCAAACTCAAGCTAGAGTATGATAAGAACCTCCGCGATCTCGAGTTGGAGGATGAAATCAAAGCGCTGGAGTTGTCAAGTCTGCAGGCCCAGCTGGTGGATACCAAACGTCTCAAAGGCATTGGTGGCGCCACAGAAGAAGAGGTGCAAAAAGCAGACCTGGCCCTGAAAATCGCCCAGCTGGAGAAGAAAAAACTGGAAAACAATCTGGGGTTTCGGAAAAAATCCATTGGCAATGATCGGCGAGGCTTGGAATTAGAGGTCCAGATTCAGCAGAAGAAGCTCCGCGAGCTACAGCGCAAACTGACCGAAACCTCCGTGATTGCCCCACAGGCTGGGGTCCTGACCTGGGTCAATGATGCGATTGGCAGCCAGGTTACCGAAGGGGAAGCACTGGTCCGCCTGGCCAATCTGACCCGCTTCCGGGTCGAAGCCACCAGTTCGGATATGTACGCCAACCAGATTAAAACGGGCTTACCTGTGCGGGTAAGGATCAATAAGACTGACCTGGATGGTACCATCGCCTCTATCCTCCCTGCAGTTGAAAACAATACGGTTAAATTCAATGTGGACCTGGAAAGTCCTGATTCAGATCTGCTTCGCCCCAATATGCAGGTCGAGGTATTCATCGTAACCAATCGCAAGCAGGATGTGCTGCGGGTGGTTAATGGTCCTGCTTTTACCGGAGCAAGGGTACAAGATATTTTTGTATTGGAAGGTGATGTTGCCAAAAAACGCAGCCTCCAGATTGGCCTGAACAATATCGACTATGTCGAGATTTCGGGGGACATCCGCAAGGGAGATCGCATCATTATCTCCGATATGAAAAAGTACGAGCACATTGACGAAATCAACCTGAACGACTGAGCATGATGACCTTGATCAAACAGAGCCGTTTTCTGCTGTGCCTTTTCCTCTTCGGGGTGCTGCTGAGTATGAAAGCCATAATTGCCCAGTCTGACTCCCTAAGCTTGAGACAAATCATTGCGATGGCTCAGGGGGAGTCTTTCGATGCCTTTGATGCCCAGAATAGTCTGTCGCAGGCGGAAATGGATTACAAAGCCTTTCAGGCCAATTATCGTCCGCAGCTTCAACTGAACGGTAGCATTCCCAACTTCATCAACACCTTTTCACAGATCACCCAGCCAGATGGCAGTATTTCGTTTGAGCGGATCAGTTACAACAACTCCTCTCTTTCGGCCCAATTGACCCAAAACATTGCGGCGACTGGGGGAACCTTTTTCATGCAATCTGATTTGCAGCGCTATGATGATTTTGCCAAGGACTTTCGCACCTACAATGGCATACCAGTACGAATTGGTTATGTACAGGAGCTGTCAGCCTTTAACCGTTTCAAGTGGGAAAAAAAGATTGCGCCTGTCCAATTGTCAGAAGCGCAGAAGCAAATGTTATTTGACCGGGAAGCCATCTCCGTAGATGCACTGAGTCGCTTTTTTGTCCTGCTGATTGCCCAAATTGATTTACAAATTGCCACTGCCAACCAGCAGAGCAATCAATCTCTGTATGACATTGCCAAGGAGCGCTATGAACTGGGAAAAATCTCTGAAAACGATTTGCTGCAATTGCGTCTGGAATTGGTGAATGCGGGTCGTGATGCCTCCGATGCCCAACAGGCAGTACGTGATGCACGGCTGGACTTGCAGACCTTTCTTGGGAAAGATGGAGGGGCTGAATGGGCGTTGCGGGTGCCAGCGGAAATTGCCACCATGGATGTCAAGGTAGCGGAGGCGATCCGATTGGCGCGGGAAAATCGGCCCGAATTGGATGGTTTTACCCGGCGTAGATTGCAAGCGCAGCGGGACGTCGCCCAGACCAAAAGAAACTTTGGCTTTCAGGCAGATTTACAGGCTTCTCTGGGTTTTGCCAGAGGGTCGGAAGTGCTGAGTGAGATTTATTCCAATCCCCAACAGGAACAGAATGTCAGCCTGCAACTGGCCATACCCATCCTCGATTGGGGACGCCGCAAAGCCAATGTCCGTCAGGCAAAGCTGATTCAGGAAAATGTAAGCCGTTCGATCGCGCAGGAGAATGTGGCCTTTGACAATGACATCCGGAGCCTCGTTTCTGCCTTTCAACAGTTACAGCAAAGTATTCCCCTCTCCAAAGAAGGCCGTGAAATTGCCCTGCGACGTTTTGCGATTTCCAAAGACCGCTACCTCATGGGAGACATCAGTACCACTGACCTGACCATTGCGATTGCCGCCAAGGACCAGGCTCAGCGTGCGTATGTTTTTGCATTGCGCAATTACTGGCAGACCTACTATCAGTTGCGCCAACTGACTTTATATGATTTTATCAACAATCAGAACATCCGATAAACCAATACAATGATTTCTCTCCAAAACATTTCAAAAGTCTACCGGACCCAGACCATTGAGACCCTGGCACTCAATGAGATCAATCTCCAGGTTGAAGAAGGCGAATTCCTGTCCATCATGGGCCCCTCCGGCTGTGGCAAGAGTACCTTGCTCAACATCATTGGCCTATTGGATGAACCTTCTCGTGGAGCCGTTGCCATTGATGGTCAATCCATTGATTCCTACGCGACCCGCCACCTGGCGCGCTTCCGCAATGAACATCTGGGGTTCATCTTCCAAAGCTTTCACCTCATCAATGATCTCTCGGTCATCGACAATGTGGAATTACCACTTCTGTATCGCCGCATCAGTGCTGCAGAACGTCGCCGTCTGGCTGAAGAAGCACTCACCCAGGTTGGTCTGAAAAATCGCATGAAGCATTTTCCGAACCAACTCTCCGGTGGACAAAAACAGCGGGTGGCCATTGCACGGGCGATTGTTGGAAAGCCTTCAATTATTCTTGCTGATGAGCCAACTGGAAATCTCGATTCAGTGATGGGCAATGAGATCATGGACATTCTCCTCCAGCTTAATGAGGAAGAAGGAACCACCATTGTGATGGTTACACACGATGAAAGCATGGCGCGCAAAACCCATCGTTTGGTTCGCCTTTTTGATGGAACGCAGGTCAATTAATGTCGCCTTCTAACCCCAATTTCCATGCTAAGCAACTATTTTAAACTAGCCCTCAAAGTCCTGGCCCGTAAGAAGTTCTACACCTTTGTGAGCCTCTTTGGGATCAGCTTTACCCTCATGGTCCTGATGCTCATGGTCGGATTCCTGGACAATGAATTTGGGAACCATTCGCCCATTTCAAGGAGCGACCGGATGTTGTTTCTCGGTGCCGTGACCATGAAACTAAATGTGCCCGATACTTCCAGGGTAGTCGATTCTGTTTTGCAGGATGGCATCATGACCTATGATACAACCCTGAACATTGGTGAGACAACCCGCTCGACTTCCAATTCAGAAGCCGGGTTCTATCTGCTGGATAACTATTTGCGGGATTTACCCCATGTTGAAAATTATAGCTTTTATTCTTCCGGCGGCAGCTTCGATGTCTATCTCAATAGCCAAAAACTCAAACTGGACGCGACTTATACGGATGCGAACTATTGGGATGTGTTTGATTATGAATTTGTGGAAGGCCGTCCCTATCGTGCAGCGGAGGTAGAAACTGCTTCACCTGGTGTGGTGATCACAGAAAAAGGTCGACGGGCATACTTTGGAGAAGGGGTCAAGGCAGAAGGGATGGAGATGCTGATTTCAGGGAAAACCTATAAAGTTCTGGGGGTAATTGCCAATGCTTCCCGGGCCAGTTTCCGGTCTGATATTTTTGTTCCGTATACGCATATGCGTCCGGGGGCCATCCAGGAGAAAAACTATCTGGGTGGTTTTGAGGCTGCATTCCTTGCAAACTCTGCCAGTGAAATGACAGCAGTCCAGGGGGCGGCGCAGCATATGATCCCTTCCATCCCGATGCTTGAACCAGATGACTTTAACCATTTGGAGTTTGATCTGCTGCCCTTTCTGGAGCAAAACGCCCGGAGTATTTTCTTCAATGATGAAGATGCCATCTACTATTTTATCCTGGTACTTGGTGTGATTCTGGGACTCTTTGTGGTGGTCCCAACCCTCAATCTGATCAACATCAATGTAACCCGTATCATGGAGCGCTCTTCCGAGATTGGGGTGCGGAAAGCATTCGGGGCGAAATCCACTGATCTGCTGGTCCAGTTTATTTTTGAAAACATCATTCTGACCTTTATTGGTGGGTTAATCGGTCTGCTACTGGCTTTATTGATGATGAAAATGCTGAATGATAGCCAGGTAATTGCCCCGGTGAGACTGGTCTTTTACCCTTCCGCATTTGGTCTGAGTATTCTGGTCTGGTTTGTCTTTGGTATCGCCTCTGGCCTGCTGCCAGCCCTTCGTATGTCCCGTCTTCATGTAGTTTCAGCCCTTAAACGCAACGAATTATGATCCGCCATTTGTTCACACTGATTTGGAATCGCAAGCGTCAGAATGCCTTGCTGATTCTGGAAATAATATTCGCCTTTCTGATCTTGTTCATGGTGCTCACCTTTGCTTTTTTTAGTTATGAGCGCTACCAACAACCCCTGGGATTCACCTATGACAACATCTGG
>JBCBZF010001062.1:0-2499 GCA_039815525.1 Bacteroidota bacterium
CGAGAAATAAGAATCTCCTGTGCACCCGCAGTGAGTGTTTGCGCGGCCAATGGCTGCGCCACCCGCTGCCCCATGGCATTGAGCAATTCCATTTCCACTTCAGTGGCTTCTTCCAAATCAAAGCGAAGGCTTGCTTTGCTGGTCATCGGATTGGGACCAATCTGGATGCGGTCAGACGCATCGTCTTCGGCCAGGCGGAATCCGAAGCAATTTGGAGAATTAGGATCCTGAATAATGATAAAATCAGTTTTCTGGTTGCTCCCCGCACAATTATTTGCGGAAATGGAAATAGGTGCCAGACCACTAGGGGTGAAAGGCGAAGTGCTGACCAAGGCAGTGGTATTGCTGACTTTGGTAATGGACATACCCGGATGAGAAGTGCTGTAGGTGTAGGTTACGCCAGCTTGGGCGTTTTGTAGATAGACATAAAAAGTGTGTCCAGGACAAGTATTACCATTATCAGTGAGGTAATAAAAATTATTGGGGGCTGCTGCACAGCAACCAAATGAGACATTTTGAGTAAAACATTTTTCTGCCAACACGACATTGTTGTATCTGACCTGTGGACAGATTTCAAATTGATAGGTGCCAGAACTGAGATTGATACCCAGATCAGAGGCAACTTGCTGGAAATTGATAATTTGGGGTGTATTCGGTCCATTGAGGCCCTGATTATAAACGATTGAAAGCTTGCTGCCACCAGGAGGTGTGATACTTGCTTTGGTCGCATTACTCCCACAACCTTGCAAACTGGCATTACCAGAGGCTGGATTATTGGCACAAGCTTGAAGAGGAAGGTTTGCAAAAAGAGGGGTCATAAAACCAACCGGCATATTGATGTTGATTGGCTGTGAAACGATGGTTTGCCATGCATTCCATCCAAAGCAGAATGGACCGAAACACCGTCTGGTCCGATAACGGTATCGGACTGTATAGGTACCTGGTGCCAATTCCATCTCCAATGGATCAAACTGCGTAACAGCAAGTGGAATGGCCTGAGAATACACGCCATCGTCTGTACTGGAAGCGATTGGCTGGCCATTAAACAAAAGATCAATATCTATCTGCAATGCTGTCGCAGTGATAGAGCCAGAAGTATAGCCAGCTTCAAATACAATGGGCAGGCAGTCGTCAGGATCATTGATGGTGATGGTTGCATTGTTGCTGTAGTTGACACCATTATAGGTTGCGTGAATGTTGACAAACTGGCCCTGTGCAAAACTTTGGGCGATGCTCAACAATAGGAGCAGAAAGGTTGAGAAGTAAAACTTTTTGTAAATCATGATCATGCAGTTAATGATTAAACAAGGTCTTTGGGGCACCTTGTGAATTCCTGCATCATCAGTCGAATGGCGATAAAAATGGTCCCTACGCTTTCATAAGCGGCAGATTTCAGCCTTCAGTGGCAAGTTTCAGCACGTAAATGGTTGGTTCAAACTTCGTCAATCACCTGCTGATAGCGATCAAAACGGACCAGGATATCCCGTACATAGTTGTAGGGCTCGGTCCCGCGGCAATAACCGTATTTCACCACTTCATCCTGAAAATAGGTGGGGTCAGCTTTTTTGAGGATAAATTCATCGACATGGCCGGTCCAGATAGCAGGGTTCTTGCCAAATTTCTCAGCCAAACGACAAGCATCCTGGATGTGTCCCTGTCCGGCATTGTAACTGGCAAGGACGAATTTAAGTCGCTCTTTCGGATCGGGGATTTTCTCCCAGAATTTCTTGAGGTAGGCCAAGTGTTTGGTACCAGCCGCCAGGTTTGCCTGGGGTTTGGTCGCGTCTTTGACGCCCCACTGCTGGGCGGTAGCTGGCATCAACTGCATCAGGCCAAGGGCTCCGGCCCAGGAAGCGGTCTTCGGATCAAATCTCGACTCCTGGTACACCTGGGCTGCCAACAGCCGCCAGTCCCATTGTAATTGTTCTGCATGTTGCTGAAGGAGGGAGTCAAAGGGCGAGATATTTCCAGCTGTCAGCGAAAAGTAATCACTTTCCTGCCGCCTGAGAAAAGCTTTTTTGTTCTTGAAATACTTATTATAGATCACATAGTAGTCAGTTTGATCCTGTTCTTCCTGCAACCATTGATTGACATAAGCCAGGAGCTCTGGCGCATTCTTCCGCACGGCCCAGGCCAATCTTTGTGGAAAACTCACCGGGGTTTCAATGTCGAGATCGTGATAATAGGTCTGGTTGATCCGTGCAATGTTTTGGTCAGCCAGGGTAAAGGTGTATTCTCCTTCGTCAACCGCTTTGATGATGCCCTCCATGGTCATCCCTGCTGGTGCTTCCTGAATATCAATGTCTCCCCCCAGTTCATCTTCCAGATTCAACAATCGGTCGTAGAAGGCTGATTCTTTGCGGACCACAATGGTTTTCCCCAGTAGTTTGACCGGATTCCGAATCAATTTTTTTTCCAATTGATGGGCTTTCAGCTTTTCCCAGTCCACAGGCTTCCGCTGGACAAGGACTTGATTGGTCTGGGCATAACTTTGGGTAA
>JBCBZF010000558.1:0-4872 GCA_039815525.1 Bacteroidota bacterium
ATTTGATCAGGAATTGCTGAACTGGTTGGCGCGGCCAAAAGTCGATTAGTGCTCAGACCAAAGAGATCGTCCTGCATTGGCTTTTATACAAAAATTTCCCCTTCCAGAAACTTCACCGCCTGCCCCTGCAACTTGACCCGCTCGCCAGCCAGTTCGCAATGCAACTCTCCACCACGGGCTGAAATTTGCTGTGCAAATAGTTTGTCCTTGCCGGTTCGATCCGCCCAAAAAGGCGTCAGACTACAATGCGCCGAGCCCGTCACCGGATCTTCAAAAATCACCGCCTGTGGCGTAAAAAAGCGGGACACAAAATCTACACCTTCTGTTTCACCAGCTGCGGTCGCCACGATGCCACCGGGATCCAGGTTGATTTGGTTGAGGATGGAAGCATCGGGTTGGAGGGCGCGGATCTCAGCCTCGCTTTTATAGAGCAGTACATAATCTCTGGCTTTCCAGACTTCCTGTGGCACCAATCCCATGCCTTCCTGGATGATTGTTGGCAGAGTAGCCTTTTCTGGTGGACGGGAGGGGAAATCAAGTTCGTATTGATCGTCTGTCTTGCGGACCGTCAGGGGACCACTTTGGCTCTCAAACGTGATGAAGGGGCCAGGAAAGTTCATTTCCTCAAATAGCACAAAGGCTGCGGCCAGAGTTGCATGTCCGCAGAGATCCATTTCAAATTCCGGGGTAAACCAGCGAAGATGGTACTGGCCATTGGGCAGCTGAACGAAGAAAGCCGTTTCGGCCAGATTGTTTTCAATCGCGATTTGCTGCAAGACAGCATCATCCAGCCAATGATCCAGGGGGCAGATGGCCGCGGGATTGCCGCCGAATGTCCGATTGGTGAAGGCGTCGATTTGATAGATGGGGATACTCATGAGGTGGTTTGGGTTTAGGGAGATGATTGGGAAATCTGAGAAAGAACGAATTGTGAGTAGGCATGAGTCATGCGTTTCCCCAATAAGAGAAAGACAATCATTTTATGGAAAAAGATACCGCTATCCCTCTTGAAAATGGAACGGCCTTCCCGCTTGATAGGGATGTCAACCAATTTTTAGTCTAAAGAATGTAACATGAAAAAGAGGTGAAAAGAGTCATCAAACTCATGCCACCACTCGACGTATATTTCAAAAAGAATGAAAAAAGCCAATACACATATATTGAGCGACGCCAATCTTCGACCGCTGAGCATCAGCTTGATCCACTCAGAGGCAGAACTTGATGCAATAAACAATGGCATCTTGCACATTCATGCGGTCTGGAGTGGGCCGGCCGTTGGGGAAGCCCAAAGGTTTTTGCGTCTGATCACTGAATTGGAGATCGTGGGTCCGCAAGTCTATGTCATCGACAATGATCTGATTCAAAGCCCTGACAACTGTAAGCGATTCAACCATCACGGCTATGGTGAAACGCATATCCTGAAAGAGGGGGAGATCATCTTTTCATACCGCTTTGGTCAATCAGCAGATACTCTCAGAAGGAAGCTGGCAGAATTTAGCCATCCCAATACATAAGCATTTTATCATTCAGACCATGAAAATCAAACTCAGCTTGATCTTCACAGGCTTTCTCCTTTTGGTCCAGGCGTCTACTGCCTGCGATTGTAAAGAATACAGCCTTCAGCAGATCATCCCAAACACGGAGGTGATTGTAGCTGGGAAATTCATCTCGGTGGAGAAAAATGCCTGGCCACTGCTGCCGGGACAGCAAGAATCGGAAAGACTGTTTTTAGGCGGGACAATCGTCATCACAGAAGTTCTGCAAGGGCAAGGATTCGAAGTGGGGGACAGTATTTCCGTCCTTCCTGATGCGTCGAATTGCGCAAGTGTTTATCAGAATAAGCGGGAATATCTGTTTTTCGCTTCCCGGGAAAGAACGGGTATCATGGCAGATGCCTGTTCTTTTACCCATAAGTTGATCGACCGTCGCCAAGATCAGACGTATCAGGAAATGATCCGTATCGTGACGCAATAGTCAATCAGCACAGCAGATGTTCAAAGGGAAATTGACCACCAGAAGAGGCACCTATGAGGTCGACATCATTGATGATGGCGAATATACTTTCACCTTCAATGGCGTGGTGCTCACAACGGATTTTCTCGAATTACTGACCATTGAATCTCCCCATAAGTATACCGCAGAACAATTAGCGGTATTTGATTATGTGGAATCTGAGCATAGACTTGAAGAAAGCGGGGCAAACAATCTGCTTCTTCAACAATACGCCTTGACCATTGATGTTCCCGTCAGTGTATTAGACAAACAGACAGCTGAAAGGCGTCAACAAAATCTGCAGATCACCATTTCCCATGATCAACAGGGACTGAATCATCGCTATGCATTGCTGTCTGTCCATGCAGAGCGGGATATAAGTGAGATTGATCTGGCACTTGAAGAAATGTGGGTAAAATTGGAAGAGCGATATGAAGTTTGCCTCTGTGCCTTTTGTCAAAATATGTGCTGGAATCCCTATGGTGGTATGCCCCTGATGAACCAACTTTGTTTCAAAGCGAGTCAGGAGGCATTTGGAGCAGTTAAACAGAAAGACAAAGCCAGCATCAGTCGCCTCGTGCAAGAAGAAAACCCACAAGCGGTATACCTCATTGATTCCTGTGAAGACTTTATTGCCCGCTAGGTCTCTTGTATGTGTTTTGCCCTCTATCCTCAGCATGTTCTTATTTACAATTGGGGAGTAGATGATCAATTTTCTCTATATGAAAAACTGAATGGAGAGGGAGCAGTTCTTCAATAGCCGCTATTGATGAGGTGCAGTCTTACTCCAAGCGTAAACACAATTCAAGAACCAATGATCAGAAACATCCTGAGTATCCTGGGGCTCATCTTCTTAGTTGTCGCCTGCCAACCAAGCGAGACCGAAGACCCTTCAACCCAACAAGCAGCAGCCGAATCCCCAGTCATGGCCAGCGTAAAAGAAGAGAATTTCGATCTGCGAAATGACTCGGTTATTTTCAGTTCCGGAACCATTGAAAACTTTGATCAGGATGGCAAATCCATCAATGTATTCTGGTTAGGGGAGGCGCAGGACACGGTTTTACGCTTTTATCGGAAGTATGACAGCAATCAACAATTGATTGGTGCCGAATACTATGAAGAAGGTGATACGGAGCCGAGCCGGGACACCGTTTTCGTAAATGCTGAAGGGAAAAAGGTCGAAGCATCTTTAAATGCTGCCAATCAGATCAGTTGGAAGTCCATCATCACCACTGATGCCAACGACAATCCGGTTTTGAAGACATACGAAAACGGCAAGGGAGAGTATCGTGGCTTTGACAGTTTGTTTTTTGACGGTCAGGACCGGGTTGTCAAAGGCTTTTATGAAAATGGCGCTGGCAAACGCTACAGCATCAAGACCTATGAATATGTGGCAGCTGATGATTATGGCAACTGGACAGAGCGGAAGATGTACAAAGACGGCAAGCTGCAGCAAAAACAAGTGCGGAACCTGACATACCACGAATAGAAGGCAAAACGAAGTGAAGCTTTGGATATCGTCGCGAACAATATCAGCCATGCGTACGCAGGAAAGCCGGTTTTGGAACAGGCCAGCTTCAGGCTTCAACCCAATAAGATTTATGGTCTGATTGGGGAAAATGGATCGGGGAAGACCACCTTGATTTCCATTCTGGCAGGCATACAAAAGAGCCAGTCTGGCGACATTCAACATGTCTCTGAGCCGGGTTTATTGCTCCAAAATGTCGGCTTTTACCAAAACCTATCGGCACTGGACAATCTGCGCTTATTTGCATACGAAAGAGGGGTGCCGGAGGCTATGATTGGCGAAGTGTTGCAACTCACCAGCTTCTCCACAGATTTTTTCCAAAAGAAATACAAACATCTTTCGCAGGGATACAAACAGAGACTCGGAATTGCCCGGAGTTTCCTCACCCATGGAAACCTGATTCTTCTGGATGAGCCCTTCACCGCGGTTGATCTGCCGACCGTCCGGGTGCTCAAGCGCGCCATCAGACAGTATGTCGCCCAAAACGGAAAAACTCTTCTCATTTCTTCACATCAGTTGAAAGAAGTATCTGATTTGCTTGATGAAACCTTGTTGATCAGGGCGAAAAAGATCGTGGCTTTCCAGCACACTGGGACACAGCACGCAAACGTCCTCTACATCACGTTTGAGACCATTGCGCAAGCCATAGAGTATTTGCAAACCAACACAAACATCCGCCTGATGCGCCAGATAGATGAGACCTGCGAAATTGCGCTGGAAGAGGATTACGAGCTCGGGCAATTTGTGTCCTGGCTCCGGCAAGCAAACGTAGCCTGGACCAAAATCGATAAACGCGCACCATTGGAGTTTTTATTTTTTGACGCATGAGCCACCCACTTCTGTTTCGGTTCACGGCTGAGGTAAAGAAAGTTGGTTACGGCTTTTACCTCTTGTTGGTACTAGGCCTTCCACTCGGGATTCTGCTACTCAGTTGTGCCTTTATTGCCTTTAAAAGCAAAGCACTTATCGGCCAGCCGCTCGATCTGGTGGTGTCAAACAATGTCGGATCCTGGTCGGCCTTATTGTATCCATTGGTCCTGTTGGTGCTGGTCCAAAATCTGGCGGATGCAGAGATTAAAAACAATCTCCTGGCCTATGCTAAGTCTTTCAAAAAGACTTGGATTGATCTTTTTCTGCTGAAAGTACTCGTCGGGGTCCTGATTCTGGTCCTCATCACGCTTGTGAATCTTGTCTGTAATTATGGGCTGATCCAATTTGCTGGCATGTACATGCTGGGAGATGTGGGTGAGGCCGTGCTGGGATCGAGTATGTCCTTTGTCAAAATGATCCCGGCCTTTGTGCCTGCGATTGCCTTTCACTTGCTCCTGTGTCTGCTGCTCAAAAAGAGTGGC
>JBCBZF010000890.1:0-3063 GCA_039815525.1 Bacteroidota bacterium
ACTGTTTTGGGTTTTGGCGCCCTTATTTTCTGCCGCACAGAAACCCTCCCTTAAACTTGAAAAACAAGACGGAACTGATCCGGTCAACGTGGTCTTCATTCTAAGTGATGACCATCGCTACGACTTCATGGGATTTACTGGTAAAGTACCCTGGTTGAAAACGCCAGCCATGGACAAAATGGCCCGTGAAGGTGCACATTGTGAAAATGCCTTTGTGGCCACTTCCCTTTGTTCTCCCAGCCGGGCTTCCATTCTGACGGGTTTGTACCCACATTCTCACACCATCGTCGACAATTCTGCCCCCAATCCGGGTAATCTGGTGTACTTTCCCGAATACCTTCAGGAAGCCGGTTACCAGACTGCCTTTTTTGGTAAATGGCATATGGGGAGTCATAAAGCTGATCCCCGACCTGGTTTTGACCACTGGCTCAGTTTCAGAGGTCAGGGGGAATATTACAATCCTACCTTCAACATCAATGGTGAAGAGGTAACTTATCAGGACTCCGCCTACAATGCTGATCTCCTGACGCAACATGCACTGGACTGGTTGGATGGACGGAAAAAGAAAAAGCCATTTTTCATGTATCTGTCGCATAAATCAGTCCATGCACAGTTCAAACCGGCCAAAAGACACAAAGGCCAATATGCCAAGGAGAAACTGGTTTTTCCCCCTACTTATTCCCAAACCAGAGACAATACCTGGGTAAAACATGATTGGCCCAAATGGGTGAAAGAACAGCGCTACAGCTGGCATGGGGTGGATTATATGTACCACGGCGCACACAATTTCGATACCTTTTTCCGGGCCTACTGCGAGACCCTAAGTGGCATGGACGAAAGCATCGGAAAAGTACTGGACTATCTGGAAGAAAATGACCTGGCAGAGAATACCGTGGTCATTTACATGGGAGACAATGGCTTTTCTTTTGGAGAGCATGGCCTGATCGACAAACGCCATATGTACGAAGAATCCATGAAAGTCCCGATGCTTGTATGGGCACCTGGGCGCGTCAAAGCAGGTAGCAAGGTTCCACAGATGCTGCAAAATATTGACATCGCACCGACGGTGCTGGATTTGGCAGGTTTACAGCGGCCTGACCATTTTCAAGGAGAAAGTTTTGCCCCGATTCTGGATGAGAAGGAAGTTGAATGGCGTAACCGGGTCTTTTATGAATACTATTGGGAGGTATATTTTCCCCAGACGCCCACGACCTTTGGGGTACGAACCGATCGTTATAAATACATCATGTATCATGGGGTGTGGGACCGAAATGAGCTCTACGATTTACAGGAAGATCCTTATGAGCAGAATAATCTCATTCGCCATCCGGATCATCAGAAGCGGGTTGCGGCCATGCGAAATGATGTCTTTGACTGGCTGGAAAATACGGGTGGTATGCAGATTCCCCTTAAACGACTGATCGGCACCAAGCGCGATTTTATCCATAAGGGAGAGCATTAATAGGTTGGATACTCCGCCCCGCTTGAGAAAAGAGGTTTCCAGTAAAACCGGCCCTGAATTGACTTCAATATACCATTGAAGGAGACGGCTTTGTCTCAAGTAATTATTCATAAAACCCCAGGCCTTATGGCCCAATTAACCCTCTAATATCAGCCAAGATGTCAGAGGGTTTCCCTTTTTGAAAAAATTATTAGTCGATTTCGACTAATAAATTTATATATTTGCCAAAAGGACTTCTCAGTGACAACACGGGAGAAAATCATATCGGCTGCGACTGCTCACTTCAACCAACACGGTTTTGGTGCGACTTCCATGCAGGAGTTGGCCCAGCATCTGGGCATGAGTCGGGGCAATCTGACCTATCATTTCAAGGATAAAAACCTCTTGCTGGAAGCAATTGCGACCCAATTATGGGACCGGATGAAAGTAGAGCGGGCCAAATCAAGACAATTGCCGTCCTTCCAGAATCTCCACAATGAGATTCAGCTTTATTATCGCTTTCAGCGGGAATATGCTTTTGTCTTTCTCGACCCACACGTACTGCAACATCCGGCCATCCAGCAGCAGTTTCGCGAAATGACCGAACAGACCATCCGCGACAACAAAGCCGCCATTGCCTTTGCCATCAAACTCGGCAATATGGAGCCGGAAAAGGTCGCCGGGATGTATCACAATCTCGCTTTTACCACCTGGATGCTCACTTTTTTTTGGTTGGCGCAGCAGATCATTCGTGGAGAAAAGACCGGTGAAGATGGGGAAAAAATGGCGTGGAGCATTCTCATTCCGCACTTCACCGAAAAAGGCATCCAATCCTTTATCGAATTTTTTGGCGAAAGCTATTACCAGCAGCTCGGCCAGCCATTTGAAATCGAAGAATTTATCAGCTTTTAATCCTGACCCATGAGATCCTTACAATCCCATATCAATCCAAATAGCCAGGCTTTCAAGGACAATCTTGCCGAAATGCAGGCCTTGGTAGAAAAGCTCAATGGACATCTGGAAGAAAGTCGCTTTCAGGGCAAGGATAAACACATTGCCCGGGCCCGTAAGCGGGGCAAGTTTTTGGCCAGAGAGCGATTGGAACTCCTGCTGGATCGGGACAGTCCTTTTCTGGAATTATTGCCACTGGCTGGGATGGAAACCAAAGGTGGTTTTGGGGCAGGCGGTACCAATGTTTCAGGCATTGGACTGGTTTCAGGGAAGTTGTGCATGATCAATTCCAATGTCGGCACCCGCAAAGGCGGCTCGGTGGATTATGCAACCACTTTCAAAGCTTTGCGGTTGGGGGAGATTGCTGAAGAAAATCGTTTGCCGGTGATCAATTTGGTAGAAAGTGGGGGCGCCAATCTCCCTGATCAGGCCAAAATCTTCAATTATGGCGGCGAAACTTTTAGTCAGATTACCCGCCGCTCCAAAATGGGGCTGCCCACCATTTCGGTGGTCTTCGGCAATGCCACCGCTGGTGGTGCCTATGTGCCGGGCATGTCCGACTTTTCCATTTTTCAAAAGCAGGCCGCCAAGCCATCAGACTGATTGGCCCGACTCAATCACCGCTTGTTTGACCACACCTTTTGCGCGACTAACGGTTGTAGGCGCATTAT
>JBCBZF010000154.1:0-9070 GCA_039815525.1 Bacteroidota bacterium
CAAATTATTCCAAATAATGGTAGTTCATATTGAGGAATATGCCACGTTTTCATCAAAATACATATCCTCATCAAAATCATATTAGTGGACGGTTCCACCTTTCTCTACTTTAATTTCAGTCTTTGCGAGGCTTTCCTTTCCCAAGGATTGTTGATCGCATAATCGTGTAGTTAGTGTTTAATCTTGCGGGCTTGTATGCAAATACAAGCCCTTTTTTTGATATTGCCTCCATGTCTGACGCCTCTCTCTCTGCTGCTGACTGGATTTCACGTTTGTCTCTCCAACCCCATCCGGAAGGAGGGTATTTTGGTGTGGTCTATACTGCGCCAGAATTGTATCAGCCTGGTCATTTACCGACACGTTATCAACATCCACATCCTGCCCACAGCAGCATCTACTTTCTGGTTACAGAGGCGGGCTTTTCAGCTTTTCATAAGCTCCAAACGGATGAAGTCTGGCATTTCTATGCTGGTAGTGGCTTGCGTATTCATCTTCTCAATCATGGAGAAAAGCATCGTACACTTTTGCTGGGGGATGCCTTTGAGCAGGGTTATCAATTTCAGCAGATTGTACCACGAGGAAATTGGTTTGCAGCAGAAACAGAGGGAGCCTACAGTCTCATCGGTTGCACCCTCGGACCCGGATTTATTTTTGAAGACTTTGAATTGGGGAAAAAGCACTCTCTGGTTCAGCAATTTCCACAACATGCGGATTTGATTACACGACTCACCAGAAGCTGATTATCTAGCTGCTACGAGTTTGCTTTCCCACCATTGCCGCAATATGCCTATGACGATCAGATACTGCGCGGCCATGTAGGTAAGCATGATCCAAAGGGAGGCCAGTGGAATGGGTAGGTCTTCATTCAAAAAGCGGTTCAGTGCAATGATGGTATCAGATATGATAAACAACAGTGCCCCCAGAAAAACCATCCCAAAACTTCGGATCGGGACGCGTTTCCAGCGATTGAGAGCAGCCAGTCCCATAGCCGTAATCACCAGGGCATACACTACGACCGGGGCCGCCATTGAGCCGATATGTGGAACCAATACGATCAGTATTCCAGAGCCATAAATCAGAAAAGGCATCACCAGCCAGGGTTTTCGCAACAGCATAGGCGTTTCACTGGCTTCTGGCTCAGGACGTAGAAAAATGATGATGTAGCAGATATGGGCAATCAAGAAGCCGCCTAAGCCCAGCAGGAAAAATTGAGGACCAGAAAACATGAGCAACACATCGCCAAAGAGCGAAAAGGCCATTGCACCAACCATGAACCACTTTGGCCCCAAATCATCCCCCCGTGTTTCCAACAGAAAATAGGTAAGGAGAGAAAGCATAATCAGTGGTTTGATCACATATTCCAACCAGGCGAAAGAACTATTCTCTAATATTCTGGCAGTTATTTCCAGCGCCGCAATACTCAGATAGACCATCGTAAATGGCCGCAAAGAGCTGGGAGCACCAGTAAAAAACGGAACATCATTCATCCTCATCATGGGCTTAATTGATGAAAATTACTGCCAGAAGGGGATAAATAAAAATCCTTTACTATTGTGAATCTGGTGGACTTTTAGCATATTCTATCTTACGGACTTGGAAATATGAAGCCCCCGCCCGCGGGCTTCTCGGACATACTATTTACTTGCGTACGAATGAAACACTATCAAACGAGTGACATTAAAAACATTGTCCTCGCCGGAGCCTCAGGATCTGGTAAAACCACCCTCGCAGAATGTATGATGTTCGAAGGCGGCGTGATTAACCGCATTGGAAACGTCAATGATCAAAACACTGTTTCTGACTTTCACGAACTGGAACAGGAAAGGAAAAATTCTGTCTTTTCGTCCATCATGCACACTGAGTGGCGAGGAACAAAAATCAACATCGTTGATACACCTGGCATGGATGATTTCATTGGTGAATTGGTCAGTTCTCTCAGGGTGGCAGACACGGCAGTGGTAACCCTTCATGCACAGCATGGTCCGGAGGTTGGAACCGAAATCACGTGGCGTTATCTCAAACGATATGCCAAACCTACGGTATTGGTGGTCAATCAATTGGATCACCCCAAGGCAGATTGGGCCGAGTGTCTGGAAAAAATTCATGCGCAGTACGGGGAAAAAGTGGTACTGATGCAATTTCCTTATAATACCGGCGAAGGCTTCAACTCCATTATCGATGTCCTCAAGATGGTGATGTACAAATTTCCGGAAGGAGGCGGGAAACCTGAAAAACTCCCCATTCCAGAAACGGCAAGAGCAAGGGCGGATGAACTCCACAATATCCTGGTTGAAGCAGCGGCAGAGCATGATGAAGAATTGATGGAGCTGTATTTTGAGAAAGGAGAATTGGATGAAGATGAAATGCGGAAAGGATTGCGGGTAGGCATGCGTAATCGATCCATTTTCCCGCTTTTCTGCTGTTCCGCTAAAAACAATATGGGAAGCGGTCGGATGATGGGCTTTTTGGGCAATGTCGCGCCATCGGCAGGTACCATGGGCGCCGAACATACCACGGATGGTGCAGAAGTGGCCATTTCTGATCCTGATACAACCCTCTTTGTGTTTAAGTCTACCAATGATAAGCACAGCGGGATGACCAGCTTTTTCAAAGTCTGTGCTGGAAATATTCAGGCTGGCCAGGAATTGATCAATCTGGCCAATGGCAATAAAACCAAGATCAACCAGCTTTATGTCATGGATGGCAAAAACCGCCATCAAGTTGATCAACTCAGTGCCGGAGACATTGGTGCAACGGTCAAGCTGAAAGATGCTTACACCAACCATACCCTCCGGGCCAAGGATGATGGGAAAGCAATCGCCCCCATCAATTTCCCCAAACCCAAAATCCGGATGGCCATTGAAGCCGCCAAACAAGGAGAGGAAGAAAAGCTTGGGCAGGCCATCAATCGCATCCGGCAGTCAGATCCAACCATCTTGTTTGAATATGCCAAAGAACTGAAACAATCTCTGATTCAGGGGCAAGGTGAATTGCATCTCAAGACCACTGAATGGTTGCTCACAAATGTATATGGGGTCAGTCCCAGATACATTGAACCCAAAATTTCTTATCGGGAAACCATCCAAAAGGAAGCTGCGGCTGATTATCGCCACAAAAAACAAAGTGGCGGTGCCGGGCAGTTTGGAGAGGTCTATCTGAAAATTTATCCCTACAACGAATACTACACCCCACCTACCGAGTATAAAATCCGCCAAACAGAAGAAATTGACCTTCCCTGGGGCGGGAAACTGCTCTTTTCCAACGCCATTGTGGGTGGTGTAATTGATAACCGCTATATGCCGGCCATCCTCAAAGGGATCATGGAAACCATGGAAGAGGGGCCGATTACCGGATCTTACGCGAGAGATGTCGTGGTGGTGGTGTATGATGGAAAAATGCACCCGGTTGACTCGAACGAGATTTCCTTCAAGATCGCAGGACAACAGGCATTCAAAACTGCTTTCCTCAATGCGAAACCCAAATTACTGGAGCCAATCTACAAAGTGGAAGTGCTGGTGCCAGAAGAGCAAATGGGTGATATCATGACCGATTTGCAGACGCGCCGCGCTCTGGTAGAAGGCTTTGGTGCGGAAGGGAACTATCAAAAAATCACGGCCATGGTTCCCCTGGCAGAACTCCACCGTTATACGACCACTCTGAGTTCTCTGACCCAGGGTCGGGCCACACATACGCGGGAATTTGCCAGGTACGAAACTGTCCCGGGTGATCTGCAACAGAAGCTGGCCAATGCTACCCAGGCTGAACCAGCTTAAACATACCAAGAATTGGAACGCTGACGGGAGGTGGGCAGATCGCTTATCTCTCGTCTTTTTTTGGAGAAATATCACCTTCTACCAAACGCGGATCCGGAAATTGACATACAAGCCTTGTCCCTTTTTCATGTTGTGAGTCAATGAAAATCTGACCACCATGGTTTTGAATGACACGTCTACAAATGCTCAGTCCAATTCCAAGCTGTTCATCATCGTCAGTAGCCAGTCGCTGAAACATTTGAAAAGCTTTTTCATGGTAAGCGTCGGGAATACCAGCCCCATTATCCTGAATCTCAAAACACCAGGATTTTTCTTTTGCGAGCCATCGTCCTTTCACGCAAATACGTGGGGTCTGATTGCTGTTGTGTAGCATCGCATTGGACAGCAGGTGAAAAAACACCGTAAAAAACTGTTTTTCATCGGCGTAGATATCAGGCAATTCGGCTATTTCAAACTGCACATCGGCAAAGCCATCTATGGTCGACAACTTGGACAATACGCGATCCAGTAAGCGTTTGCTGTCAATCAATTGAGGCTGAGGATTTCGGTACACAATGCTGGCATAACGCAAAATCCCTTCCAGCAGCTTGTGCATTCGAAATGCACCGGTTTGGATAAATTCAAGATAATCCCTGGATTCTTCGTCCAATTGCCCTGCGAGTTTCCGGGCCAGTAATTGCGTAAAAGAAACCACACTGCGCACTGGTTCCCGCAGATTATGCGAAGCGATAAAAGCCAGTTCTTCCAGCTCCTGATTCTTGAGGCGTAACTGCTCCAGCGTCCGGAGCAGCTGCTGATTCTGCTTTGCCTCTATCTCCATGTCCTCAGCCACCAGATAAATCAGGCCATCTTGTGTTTCCCTTCGAAACGCTACCCTGGTCAGGACCGTTTGTTCCAATCCGGTCCACCGGAGTTGGCAATTTGTCCCATGGGGTGCCTGGGACAGATAGGCATTCATTTGCTGGAAGATGGACAGATCCTCTTCATGAATCCAGTTTTCAACACGCTGGTGAAGGATTCTTTCCTTTTCTTCTCCTAGCATACGGGCAAATCGATCACTCAGGTCAATAAAATGCCCCTTGGGGTCCATAACGGCGAAGAGGCCGATATTTCCCCGAAAGAAAAACTGATAATCAATTGTTGAATAATTCCCCAAAACAATCGAAAAAGTCGATGAATGAAGTTACGTTTTTTTTCAAGAATCGTTCTATTTAATTCGCATTTTTCGAACCCAACCATTTCTCCGGATGCCACGATTGCCAATAAATGTTAGCCGTTCCATTTAGGGGAGAAGCCAGAATGGCCTGCCATTGTTCGGTTTGCAAACCATCTGGATAAGCAGATTTGAATCCATGACGTTCACTGGTAAAAAAGAGGGTGTTGTTTTGAACGGATGGACAGTAATCCAGGAAAGGCGAATTAATCGGCTCAGGGAGAAGAGAGGCTTTTTCCCAATCGTCTTGTTTCCGAAAACTGATCATAATGTCTCCACGGCCCGGACCATCCTTACGCCCGAAAGCGGTGAACAAGATCCAGGATTCGTCTGGTGCTACAAAAGCATTAAATTCATATCCCGGGCTGTTGATCCCCTCTCCTAATGGCATAGGGGGTAGATATTTGGCCCCATCCCATTTACTGAGAAAAATGTCTTCTTTTCGATTGGCAAAGTCTGGAGAGGCGGTAAAATAAAGATTCCCACTGCTCGCTACCGAAGGAAAAAACTCATCGCCGGGACCATTGATGACTTCACTGAACGGACGGGCTTCTCCCCAGCCTCCTCCTTCTTTTTTCACTTGCCAAATGTTGACATCACTGCTTGAATCAGTGGGGCTAAGTGGACGATTGGATGCAAAAAAAACCTGCTTGCCGTCTGGATGAAAACTTGCTTCCAAATCACGGTACCGGCCGGAAAAAGAAGCGATTTCGGGCAGCGACCACTGCCCCTCTGTTACTTTGTGTATCTGCATGATCACACTGAGGTCGCCCCTGCGATTGGCCACGGTAAAAAAAGCTTCATCTCCCCCCGGAGAAAGACTAAAGTCCCGCACATACTCACGGGTAGAAATGACTGCGGGGCCTAGAAACTCTGAACTTTCAGGTGGTAGACGATCATCCCAGGTAAAGTGGTTTTCATTCGGCGCTTGTGGAGATTGGCAGGCAGCTACGCCACATAGGAGCCATAGCAGTAATTTGGATGTGTTCATAAGCTTTCGACTTGACGAAAGCCAACTTATGATCTCTGGAGAAGGAAATCCTGCGAATGTGACGAACGAAGCCTCAGCCGATCACATCATCTTCAAAAAGCCAACTTCTTTGGGGGTTAACATCCGCCATTTGCCGCGGGGCAGGTTTTTCTTGGTTAGAGAACCAAGCAGAACCCGGTCAAGATGTACCACCTGATAGCCCATGGCTTCAAACATGCGACGTACGATGCGATTGCGGCCAATGTGAATTTCGATGCCGACTTCCTCGGGTCCTTTATCCTGCACATAATCCACTTTGTCTGCCTTGGCCGGTCCATCTTCCAAGTCGATGCCATCGACCAAACGTTGCAGGTCTGTTTCTGCAACTGCCTTGTCCAGACGTACATGGTAGATTTTGCGCACTCTGTGCGAGGGATGTGTCATCTTTTTGGCCAACTGACCGTCATTGGTCAGCAGGAGCAGCCCCGTGGTCTTGCGATCCAGTCGCCCTACGGGATAAATCCTTTCATTGGTGGCATTACGCACGTGATCAATGACCGTTTTGCGGCCTTCCGGATCGTCCATCGTCGTAATGAGATTCTTCGGTTTATTGAGAAGCAGATAGACAAATTGCTCCATTTTCAGCACCTTGCCTTCATACTCTACTTTGTCTTTACCGGGGATGACTTTGGTACCCAACTCCGTTACCACTTTGCCATTGAGCTTGATGGCGCCTTCAGCAATCAGACGGTCCGCTTCCCGGCGGGCACATACACCCGCCCGGGCAATAAAGCGATTGAGCCGCATGGGTGCATTGGGATCAATCTTCTTTTCCGGGTCCGTCTCCTTCCGAAATTGTTTCGGCTTCCGCTTCTGTCGGCTCGGCTGGCTGGTCTTCTGCGTCGATTTGCGCTTCTTCACCGGCTGATCCTTCTTCATTTCCTTCCAGAAGGGTGTCTTTTTCTTCGGTTGCTTCATCTTTTTCTCCCGCTTCCTCTTGTTTGAGTTGGTGTTGCTTAAACTGCTCCAGATGGTCTTCGGCCAGTTCTTCAAATTCCTTCAGTTTGGGGAGGTCATTCATGTCCCTGATGCCAAAGTATTCCATGAAGAATGGGCTACATGCGTAGAGCAAAGGACGGCCGGGTGCCTCTGCCCGTCCAACAATGCTCACCAGTTTTTTATCCAACAACTTCTGAACCGCGTAATCACAATTGACCCCACGGATGAACTCCATTTCACCTTTGGTGATGGGTTGACGATAGGCAATGATCGCCAGAGTTTCCAATGCAGCCCGGCTGAGGCGTTTACGGTTTTTATTGAGGCTGGCATTTTTCACATAAGGATAAAAAGCCCGTTTGGTAAAAAATTGATAGCCTTCTGCCACTTTACGTACCTCAAAAGGGTAACGATCAGATTGATATTTTTCCACCAACTCGTCCAGCAGCGTCTCCAGGTCCTTGGCTTTTGCGAGGGGGGGGATTTTTTCATCTACTTCCCCATCCATCTCACTCTCTTTCGCTCCACTGGCCTCCTGCTGTTCGCGTTTCTGCGCATTGTTGAGCACCTCCATGATGAAGGATACTTTGACCGGATGTTCGGCCGTAAATATGATCGATTCGACAATATTCCGCAGTTCCAGCTCCATGCAGCATTTTTTGGTGAACCCGCAAATCTACAATCTAGGACTCAAAACAAAAAGGTCCCCCACAAGGGGGGACGCAATGGGAGTTAAAGGCAATCCACTAACGGTTACTAAAAAAATTATCTGATTTTTTATGTTCAGCGCAGGTACTGCGCAATCATTTCGATTGAAAAAGCCGACTATTTTGGTCAGCGAGGCTTTTCTCTTCCTCCGTCATTTGTGCATAAATCCGCTCATAGTAAGGCTGATTGATGTAGTATTGGAGGACTTCCGGATCGCCGGGTGCAATGTTGTTGTTGCGTAATATGCCCAACATCATCCCAATCCAGGCATAGCGATCATACAATGGCTTGATTTTACCTTTGGACGGACGACGACTTGTCTTTGTGGCCCCTTGCTTCTGCGGTTCCGGGAAGAAAGCAACTGTCGAATAAGCACCAGCCGGATTACTTACGTCAGGAACAATGCCTTCCGCTTTTCCACTGGTTTCGAGCCGGTCTGATTCGCTTTTTACCACAAATTGTACTGACTGGATAAAGAGTTTCTGGATAAAGAGTTTAAAGGCAGAAACATTGGGATGATATTCTTCGCCAGTAGCAAAGCGCACATCGCGGTCCACATTTTCAACATACACCGTTCCTCCAGCTTGAATGTAGTAGCCACGCAGGTACTGATCATCCAGGCGGATTTTGAGTGGTGTGATGTATTTTTTCACCAGGTCCTCATCATCCTTTTTGATTGAGTAAGTACGGGAAGGCAACCAACTGGTATGAAACTCCACCCTTTGCTGACTGGCATCAAACTTTCCGTGTTTGAGCAAGATGTGTCGGATAAAAATTTTGTTAAAAGGTTCAATGTTTTTGCGTGCCAAACAACGGTCCACAAAGGCAACCATATCCGCACTGGCGCCATGATTGGAGAGGAGGGTAATGCTGCCGAAGACTTTTTCAAGGGCTTCATTCATTAACGCCAGATCCGCCTGATTCCGGCTGTCCCGACTGAGGTGAAATACCCGGTTGTGCCCCGTTTTGAGGATGCAATTGTTTCGGAAAAATGACAAACTACCCAGGCTCCCGAAACTGATCTGGAAAGCTTTGCTTTGCCAGGAGTACTCGCCACGCATTTCCATGTAAACGGCAAGTTTAAACAGGTTGTCCGGGCTGAGCGGATAGTCGTCAAGGTAATCATTGAGCAGGATTTCCAGTTGGGGGGAGGAATCCTTTGCGAGAACTGATTGGGGATACTGAATGATAACAAGAAGCGAGAGGAGAAGCAAAACCGTGAACTTGTGCATACAGAATGAGAAGGTTAAAGCACTCAGTATGCCCAAATGAAAGAAATTATCATGCCATGGCCCGGACCAAAGTGATGCGTTTCCTACTTGAATCTTACCAGATCTGATTTTTTTCTAAAAGGCAGAAATTCTTGTTCTTTCGACAAAAACCCGCTCATAAACAGCAGTGTTTTTGGAG
>JBCBZF010000377.1:0-6232 GCA_039815525.1 Bacteroidota bacterium
GGCTTTTAGCCTTCGGACCATCTTCCTTGTATGCACAAGTATCTTTTCAGGCCAGTGATTCCGCTGGTTGTGCTCCATTACCGGTATCGTTTTTAGACAATACACCCGGTGCCATCTCATGGCAATGGGATTTTGGCAATGGAGGAAGCTCTATCCTCCAATCGCCGGGGTTGATTTATTCCAATCCTGGAACCTACGATGTGAAATTGGTCGTTGGCTTTGCCGATGGAAGCTTTGATTCCCTGACCATTGCAAACTTCATTGACGTATTTGCGAGTCCGGTGGCGAATCTTTCTGCCAGTCAAACACTCACCTGTATCGGGCAAGCCGTTCAGTTCAATAATTTGACGACGACTGGTACCGGCAGTAATTTGATGGCGAATTGGGACTTTGGCGATGGGAACACCTCTTCAACCTTTTCACCCAGTCATAGCTATGCCAGCCCTGGAACCTATACGGTGATCCTGACTGTCATGGATGAAAATGGCTGTTCAGATTTCCTGGTGATCAATGATATGATTACCGTCCTGGATGCGCCAGATGCTTCTTTTAGTCTGGACAACGGCTTTGCATGTGCCCCACCTTTGACCGTTCAATTTACGGCGACAGACACCAGTGCATTGACTACCCATGATTGGGATTTTGGCGACGGAAATATGTCCAGTCAACCCAACCCAGTCAATACGTATATGGGCCTCGGAACTTATACAATTACCCACATTGTCAGTCTGGCGCAAGGCTGTGCAGACACAGTGGTCATGCCTGCGGGCGTATCAATTGGGGTACAAAATCCACAGATTAACTTTTCGCCCATGAGCATCTGTAATGGTGTGCCGGTGAGTTTTGATGCGGGGGCGGGATCGGGCAATACAGTCGTATGGGATTTTGGAGATGGGAATGGCAGCAACCTACCTGCCCCAACTCATACCTATGCTGCACCGGGGAGCTTTACAGTCAGTGTCAGCATCACTGACGCCAATAATTGTACAACCAATGGGAGCATCAGTGTAAACGTTGGCCTCTCCCCAACCGCTGATTTTAGTACGCCTGATACATTAAGTTGCTCTGCGCCTTATACGGTTCAGTTTGCAGACAACTCTGTCAATGCAGTCGGCTGGTTTTGGGATTTTGGCGACGGGAATACTGCAACTACCCAAAATCCTTCCCATACTTATACCAACTCAGGTCTATTCGATGTGAGCCTGACGGTAATCAGTGCAGATAGTTGTACCGCGACCCTGGTTCGAAATGCTTATGTACAAATTGTGCCACCGGTGGCAGATTTTAATCGTGTTCCCGGCAATGGCTGTGCGCCACTTGGTGTTCAGTTTACAGATCAAAGTACTTCCCCCTTTGGAATTGTCAGCTGGCAATGGGCCTTTGGTGATGGTGGTGGTTCGAACCTGCAAAGTCCGACCCATGTTTACAATACTGCTGGTAGCTTTGACGTGGAATTGATCGTCTTCGACGGGGCGGGCTGTTCTGACACCTTACTGTTACCTGCACTGGTACAAACGGGTACACTACCCACGGCTAATTTTCAGGCGGATACGACCCTTGTATGCCTTGATCAGAATATCCAGTTCACAAACCTTTCGGTGGGAAATGTTACCTGTACCTGGACCTTTGGAGACGGTGGATCTTCAGGCCAATGTGATCCGGTCTATGTTTATGCAGATACTGGCTTGTATGATGTACAGTTGATTGTGGATGAAAACGGCTGTCGGGATACTTTGGCCTTGCAAGATTACATCTTTGTTTCCCCGCCAGTTATTTCGGCATTTGCTGACCAAACCACTTCCTGTGCCTTGCCTTTTGCGGTGCAGTTCTCGGATTCGTCTTTTGGGGCCAATCAATGGATCTGGGATTTTGGCAATGGTGACTCTGCATCGATACCCAATCCCTTGTATACATATACAACGCCTGGTGTGTTCACCGCCAGTTTGATTGTGAGCGATTCAGTTTCCGGCTGTTCTGACGAACAAAGTTTTCAAATTTCTGCTTTTGATACGCAAGTCAGCTTTAGCGCACTGGATTCAGTCGGATGTGCGCCTTTTACCGTCAATTTTTCCAGTATGTTTCAGTTCACGACCAATCTGAACTGGGATTTTGGAGACGGGAATACTGGTGGTGGTGCCAGTCCCATCCATACCTATACTGAGCCCGGCGTATATGATGTAACCCTGATCGCCCTCAACAATCAGGGTGCATGTACGGACACTGTCGTTGTGCCTGCAATGATCACAGTATTGGGTCCAAGTGTAGATTTTCTCGCTGATCCCGATTCTGGTTGTACGCCACTGAATGTGCAGTTTACCCCTATTGCGGCTTCGAATGCGTGCATCACAGGGTATAGCTGGGACTTTGGGAATGGCAACAGTAGTTTGATGGCACCCTCAAATGTGTACACTACCGGGAGCTACACCGTAAGTTTGACCGTTACGGATGGCGATGGTTGTAGCGCGACTGAGACAAAATCTAACCAGATTTTGGTGACGGACCCTATCGCTGGTTTTACCTCTGATTTCCAGGTGCAATGCCCTGGCAACATCATTGATTTTTCCTTGCAAAGTTCAGGTGTTGGCCTGAGCTATTTCTGGGAATTTGGAGATGGGAATACCTCGGTTCAACCCAGTCCCAATTATGCTTATGCCAATCCCGGGGCGTATGATGTGAGCCTGACGATTACAGACATCAATGGCTGCGTTGATAGTTTGCATCTACCTGCCTATATCACAATCGCAGAATTTCAGGCTGACTTTGTGGCAGATACAACTTCGGCTAGCTGTCCCCCTCTTTTGGTGAATTTCACCTCTGATACGACCTTATTTGATATCACCAGTTGGTTTTGGGATTTTGGAGATGGTGCGACTTCTATTCAGCCCAATCCTTCTCATATTTATGCGGTACCGGATAGTTATGATGTAAGTCTCATCATGACCACTGCGCAAGGGTGTAGCGATACCATTATCATTCCTGATTTAATCGATTTAGCCGGTCCGTTTGGGCAATTGAGCTTTACCCCTATGCAGGGTTGCCCGGATCTTTTGGTGGATTTTGTGGTCAGTGCCACCAATACGGTGTTGTATCAATTCGACTTTGATGATGGAAACCTCGCCAATGTCATTGATTCGACCTTTTCACATACTTATACTCAATCCGGAACCTACATTCCCAGGGTGATCCTCAACGATGGCCTTGGGTGTGATGTTTTGATTCAGGCACCAGATACCGTTACGGTTTATCCCACACCGATTGCTGCCTTTTCCGCCAATCCACCTGTTGTTTGTGATAGCGGCACCGTGAATTTCAATGATTTGACAGCTGGCGCAAACGTGACCAGCTGGAAATGGTTTTTTGGCGATGGAGACTCTGCCATGGTGCAAAACCCTGCTCATTTTTACGATGTTTTGGGGACCTATGACATTACACTTATTGTTGAGAGTGTAGACGGATGCGTAGATACACTGTTCATCGCTGATGCAGTCAATGTGGCAAATGGTCCGATTGCCGATATCAGTGTTGTAGATTCTACTGGCTGTGCACCATTTGATGTGATTTTTACAGAGAACACACTCCCGCAGGGTGCTCCTGTGAATATGTGGGAGTGGGATTTTGATGATAATAATGCTACCGCCAACGGCAACATCGTTTCCCATACGTTTCTGACTGCTGGCACTTATGAAGTTTCCATGATCGCCATTGATGGCAATGGATGTCGCGATACAGCATTCCAGAGTATTGAAGTATTTGGGTTGCCAGAAGTCAATTTCGTGGTTAACCCTGACAGTTTTGGTTGTGCACCTTTCATAAGTCTTTTTCAGGATTTGACCCCCAATGCGGTGGATTGGTTATGGGACTTTGGCGACAACAGCCCTTTTTCGCAAATGGAAGATCCCAATCACATTTTTACCCAGGATGGCAATTATACCGTGAGTCTGACTGTTACGGATGTCAATGGATGTGTGAACCAATTGGTCAAAAATGACTATATCCGATTAGATCATCCGGAAGCAGATTTCTTTGTGGATAGCCCCGTTTGCCCGGGCCAGAATGCTACCTTCCTCGATCAGAGTATTTCCGATACTTCCCTGGTAAGCTGGCAATGGAACTTTGGAGATGGAAGCACTGGTACAGGTAATCCAAGTAGCCATGCCTATGCGAGTCCAGGTTTCTATGATATCAATATGATTGTAGAAGATTTCTTTGGTTGTGCAGATACAATCCTGATTTCAGATGTGATTGAAGTGCTCATCAGTGAAGTCCCTCAGGTTCCCCCTATCCGCTACGCCTCAGTTGTCAATAACAACCGCGTAGACATTGTGTGGGAACCCTACACCAGCCCATTAAATGATTTCGGCTCCTATGTGCTGTACCGGAGCGAAAACAACGGACCATTCCAGCAGATTTTTACGACTGATAATATTGCCCTGACCAACTTCCAGGATGTTACCGGGGACCCGTTGCGGGAGCAGTATTGTTACCGTCTACAGGTTCGGAATTATTGCGGCCTGGGATCTGACATCAATACTGCCACTGAGCATTGTGCCATGCAACTGACGGCTATGGCATTGCCAGAAATGATCGAGTTAAATTGGACACCATATACTGGATGGGATGGAGGGGTAGGTGAATATTTTGTGTACAGAGTGCAGTCTTATAATCTGAGCACCAATGTTTTGATTGCCACCTTGCCGGGAAATACGACCACCTACATTGATCGGATGATGAATTGCGAGGAAGCCTTCAACTATCGGATTGAGGCCCGTGAAGCAGGCGGACCGGAATTGTCCCGCTCCGATACGGCACGGATGGCCCCGATTCATGCCCGCATTCAGGAGGAAGCACATATCGTTACCGCGACAGTCGAAAACAATAGCGATATCTCAGTGGAGTTTGCTTTGCCTACCGTGCCGGGATTGGTTGAGTATGTATTGGAGAAAGACGACGGCAACGGATTCGAAGAAATTGTGCGTGAACCATACACCAATATCGTCAATCCCTATGTGGATACTGATGTGGATGTGGGGGCCCAATCCTATGCTTATCGGGCTTATGCGATCGACACCTGTGGAGATCCTACACCGCCCGGCCGTTTTGGACAGAGTATCTGGCTGACTGCGACAGGCAATAACGGTCGGGTACAACTTGACTGGACACCTTATCAGCAATGGGCCAATGGGGTCGCTGGGTATCGGATAGAGTTGCTAAGGGAATCCACGGGGCAATACTTTACCCATGCAACTGTCAATGGCGGCGAAATCTCTTATCTGGACGAAGATGGCGACATTGGTCAGGCCATCAATTGTTACCGGATTGTTGCTGAGGAGGTAAATGGGACGGCGATCAGCGTTTCCAACGAAATCTGTTTGCCCCTTGATCCATTGCTGTATTCCGCCAATGCTTTTAGCCCGAACAATGATGGGCGGAATGATCGCTTCCTGCTGAAAGGTGCGTTCATTGATCAGTTTTTCTTTACCGTATACAATCGTTGGGGGCAAAAGGTATTTGAAAGCCGAGATCTGAATGAAGGATGGGATGGGATGCAAAACAATGGCTCACCGGCCCCTGAAGGGGTATATGTGTATGTTGCGGATGGCCTGGGGGTCAGTGGTGTTCGCAATCGTCGGATGGGTACCATCACCCTTATTCGATGATTGTCCGTATGTTTGTGTATGGCTGAAGAATTGTTGTTTACCAAAGATGCGACGCGGGAGACGATCTACCAGGAAATTCTCCCGCAAATCAAGGGCGTGATGATGGGTGAACCAGACTTGGTTGCCAATCTTGCCAATGTCAGTGCCATCCTCAAAGAGGCCTTTAATTTCTTTTGGGTGGGGTTTTATCGATGGGATGGCAACGAGCTTGTTCTGGGGCCATTTCAGGGGCCATTGGCCTGCACCCGTATCAGCCTAAAACAAGGCGTTTGTGGCGCTGCGGCCCGCGAACAACAAACGCAATTGGTGCCAGATGTAGAAGCTTTCCCTGGACACATTGCCTGTAACAGTGCCTCAAAATCGGAGGTGGTTGTGCCCCTTATGCATGAAGGAGTATGCCAGTTGGTTTTGGATGTGGACAGTGATCAATTGGACGATTTCTCTGGACTGGATCAGCAATATCTGGAAGACATTGTCGAATTGATTCGCTTGCAGCACTACTGCTGACCGAGGGTCACGATGAATTCAAAATTGAGGTATCGCTGCCGTCCCCCGTTAAAGGCTGTGCCGGTACC
>JBCBZF010000213.1:0-7914 GCA_039815525.1 Bacteroidota bacterium
CCATACAAGCATTACACGATGACGTAAAAGCCGTCTATTGCGTCGGCGACATGCTCACCTTTGAGGCTGTTATCTTGGGTGAAGGCAAAGGGCCTGGCAGCTACACCTATGAGTGGGAAGTGGTCGGCAATGCGGGGATACAGCTCAGTGGACAAAACGACCTGAGTCAGGTCAACGTTCTGGTAACGGGTTCACAATCCACCAACACCTTGAAATTAACCATTACCCGGCAAGGCTGTAGCGATGACATTGCTTTTAACGACGAACAGATTCACCTGACCAACCTCAACACCTACTCTCCTCCACCCTCCGTTTCTCTCGACCTGGCGACATGTGGTGGGTTTCCAGCTGACCTGGACTGGAGTGTGATGCTAACGGCCAATCCTCCCGGAGACTATACCACGGTTTGGACCGGTGGCAACATCAGTTTCACCAATCCAAGTAATCCGGCAGATCCCAATACGACTAATTATGGGGTACAATTTGTGCCAACCTCAGCCAACAATCCCTATGTCGCAGTTGCGGTTTACAACGAATGTGGTGCAGGTAATTCCGTTTCGCTTTCACTCGATCCAGACGAATGCGATGATGATGTCATTTTCACCCGCAGAGCAAACCCCAATGCACAAGATGCACCCGTTTTTCGATCACTGGCCATTGATAAGGGGGAATCGATTCTGGTAAACCAGGCTGCACATCAGAATGCGTCCGTCCGCATCATCAATATGATGGGACAGGAAATCTTGAGACATAATGTATCCACACCTCAAAAGATCAATACTGAGTCATTTGAGCGGGGCATTTACCTCATTCAATTAACGCAAGCCGCCACTGAGCTGGGCCTGACCAAAGTGTTGGTCAGATAGCCTGCCTACGACTCTATTGACGCGGGCCAGTCTGTATCTTTCAGGCTGGCCCGTTTCCATCAGAAGTAATGACCGAATCGCACCATGATCGCCTGCAAATCTTCTGATCGGCTCAGGTAAACATTGAGTACGCCAACCGAGTATGGCGAAATAGACAAGCCTGCCCCATAGCCGTTGTGCAGGCGATTGGAATTTTCGTCCGCCAGCCAGACCCTTCCATAGTCAAAAAACAGCACCGCACCGATGTCAAGCGGCAAATAGTAGTTTTTGATGCGGAAAAGCCGAAAGCGCAATTCAGTATTGTGAAACAAAGCTGCATCACCGGCAAATCGCTCACTGCGGAACCCGCGCAGATTGGTGCGTCCCCCTAGCTGACGAGCCTGGTAAAATTCGTATGTCCCGAAGTTTCGGCTGAAACCAAATCGACTGGCCAGGACCACATCCAGCGGTTGCAGAACCTGGCGAAAAAATGAAAAGGACAGATTCAGGGTGGAGAAGTTTCGGTTCAGATCAGCCAGATTTGCCTGCCAACGCAAGGCAAAGTTGAAGCGAATCCCCCGTTTGGGCATAGACTTATTGTCGGTTGCATCGCCCTTATATGAAATCCCCAATCCGGCAAAATGCTTACCCTCAAAGTCAGCCCCTACCCGGCTGCTGTCAAGTCCCACAAAGCGATCCATGCTTTCCTCAGCCTGAAAATAATCATAGAATGGCCCCATCCGGAGTAGGTGCATGCCTTCATTTTCCAACAGCTGCAAGCTGCTTTCAAGATGAATATTGCGCAGGCGCAGGCGGTTGAAATCAAATTCTTGCTCACGGTCCTTGCTGGTCTCATTGCCCAGACCAAAGTAATTGATGGTATTGCTAGGGTTGCGACCACGTGCGTGCAAATACAGATCAAAACGTCCCAAAACATCCGTAAAGGTGGCATCATAGCGTAGGGTCAGGTTGTTGGTTGCCGCTGCATAATTGAGCATCAGACTTTGCTGCTCTTGAAAAGGTTCTTTGCGAAACCCATGGATCTCTTTTTTAAATCCCAGCCCCAGAAACAAACCATCATCCACATTGTAGCTGATCTGAGCGGACGGTCCGGATTTGTTGTGTCGATATGATTCGCGCTGATAAGAGTTAATGCTTTCAATGTCCCTGGTCCGGTCCCTGGTCCCCTCGCCAAAATGGATCAAGCTGTCCTGGGGCTGATCATAGAAAAATGTGCGTCGCCCATCTGCTAAGCGGGACTGATCATCAAATGTCTCCATTCCGCCGCCACCTACAATTCGAATCATACTTCCCTTTTCCGCTGTACCGGACAAGACAAACTGATCATCATGCTGGAAGCCATATAACCTAATTTCCTTGGTTTCTGACAAATAAAAATGGCGATCATATAAAGTATCTTTTGCCTCGCCAACTTTATTGATGCGACGCAGGATGATCCGTACTTCATCCTTCTCCTGACGAATCACATCAAAGCGATCCCGTTTATTGCTCCCCAGAATCTCAACGGTATGGGCCAATTGGGGATAATAGCGCATCGCCATATCGTGGAGATTGTCGCGCCTGGCCTTAAGGATCGGCAGGATATGCTGACCGTTGAGGGCATACAAGGTATCGGGCCAGAGTCGCAGAGCGGCTTCAAGCAGAGAGTCGGTCAGTTGCCCTTGCATTTCCCGACTGATTCGATCCCAATCTGT
Source organism: Bacteroidota bacterium (assembly GCA_039815525.1). Taxonomy (GTDB): domain Bacteria; phylum Bacteroidota; class Bacteroidia; order J057; family J057; genus JBCAWW01. Next base: position 2,561 of record JBCBZF010000213.1, read on the forward strand.
ACGATCCAGTTCAGTCAGAAAGGTCCGGTCAAAGAAGCGGGCATGATCATTCAAGCCCTCCAGGTCTTTCGTGTTTTCAGAGAAATTGTGCAAAAAGTTCAGGCCAAAAACCGATGTAACCAGTTTGGGAATAAAACCGTTGACCACTGAAAAAACCTGATCCCGATCCCGGGGAATGGGACGATACTTTTTCCAGCCAGCATCCCCAAATTCTGCCCAGCGCCATTGATCATCATGGCGATCCCAATCACCCAACAACATATCCAGCAATCTTGCCCGCAGAACCGCTTCCTGATCTACCAGATGCTTATTGTCTTCCCGCAACTCACGCAACATCTTACGTGTCGAGACAATTTTATCAGGCTTCCCAAAACTCGCCAGCGCCTTTTGGCTTTTGTGGGGTCGCTCTTCAAACAAAAATACCTGCCCACCAAAATCATCAGAGAAGTCCCCCAGTCCTCTTTGTCGAGGCAAATAGACAAAACGAGGATTGGTGTGCAATACCCCCACCGCATCTGCAAGGGGGGGCACCACCCTGGCGGCATAAGGATGAGACATCGCGATCTGGTCTTGTACAAAATCGCCCAGGATAGATCGAGCCGGGAAGTCCGGCCAGATAAACTGAGCGGCTTTGGTCGCATCTTTGTGGACGGATCGTAACACAAATTGCTGACCGGTTTGGCTGGCCAGACGAAGGGACAAGGTTTGATACCCGCCCCCTTTCTTGATGGGGCGCAATCCCCCTCGCGCAGTCGCCAAATCAAGAACAGGGAATTGTAATGGCGTCTGCCAGGCATCCCGATACAGCGTCCCCAGGAGCTTTTTCTGGGTCTTGGTGGCCTCATAAATGGTATCGGCAACCACAGTCACCGGGCTGGTGTCTGCCAGCGGTTCAATCTGATCCAGAGGATCAACAGAAAAATTAGGCGCTTTTAAACGGGTACGATACAGCATTTCGCCTTTCTGTCCATCAGCGATGGGACGCCACATTTCCAGCCAGACTGTCCCGTCTTCATAATATTGCAAACGGGCATGACCATGATTGACATAGCCAAACGCAATACGATCATTCCTACGAAGTGTGCTCCGCTCACTACCGGATCCACTGACGATGAAATGACGGTCTGATAAGACACCGGGATCTTTGGCATACTGCAAGCTGTGTTCATGCCCAGAAGCGAACAGGATGTTTCCTTTTTTATAAGTGGCATCCATCATGATGTCGCTAAAAGCCCGAAAACGTGGGTGTTGATCGTCCTGAGGAGAAAGTCCCATTTGTCGAATCCAGGTGGTAAGGGTTCCTAAACCAGGTAGTGGAATGAAGAGATTGTGATTGATTTGAGAGAGGGGAAATAAATGGGCCCGGTAGTCAAAATAGCCACCGTGCGGGCCATTGGTAATCAGGGGATGGTGAAAGGCAATTAATAGGTGTCGGTCATCATATTCATCCACCAACTCAAACACTCTTTCCTTGAATTCATCCCGGCTTTGAATCTCACAACCTGCATTTTGATCATCCCGCTGCTGCCAATCGTGTAGAAACCATTGAGAGTCGATCAACAGCAGGGCAATGTTTTCTTCCAATTCTAACACAACCGGATCACCGCAGGCATTTTGCGGATAAAACACATCATTTCGCTGCAGATAATCCGAAATAAATGTTTGCTGGCGGATCACCGCTTCCTTTCCGCCCAGACGCCAGCGGTTCCAGTCATGATTACCGGGGATAAAAACGATTTGTCCCGGATGGTCTTTTACGGCTTTGATTTGTGCGCGCAGAATGGATTCCGCTTTGGCACGATACACATCATTGGTATCCGGCAAACCAGCTGGATAAACATTATCGCCCAAAAAGACTACTGAGGCATTTTCAGTTTCATTCTCCAACTGACTTTTCAGTAATGTCAAAGCTGGACTCAGTGGTTCTTCTTCTGCACCACCGACATCTCCAATCAAATAGATGCTATGATGCAACTTCCCCTCGGGTGGGGCAAATGCCTGCGTATGTCGCTTGTTGATGAAAACCGGGGAACAGGCTGATAGCAACAGAAAGAAGATCCATCCTGAAATCAGACTCATTAAGGAAATACGCATCTTTTGGGCTCCGTTTGCGTTAGGGAAGAAAGGATTTCGTAGCTTACCTTTTACTATGCGAAAGATACTGAGTGTCATGATGCTCGGCTTGATCCGTTTCTACCAGGGTGCAATTTCACCCTTGACACCACCAAGCTGCCGTTACACCCCTACCTGCTCACAATATGCAGCAGAAGCCATTCAAAAGCACGGCCCGATGCGAGGTGGATGGCTGGCGATCAAGCGCATCTCACGCTGCCATCCCTGGGGCGGTTTTGGCCATGATCCAGTCCCTGAGGTAAAACAAAAAGAATCCAACTCTCAGTGTAGCTGCTGATTCGTCGTCTCAGACTACACGATAAATCGGCCCCTTCCACGGCGCACCACACACACAACCCAGACCTTGGCTAAGGTTTATCCTTTAGCGGAAATGCACCATAACGTGCCAGCAGTTTGCGGGCAGCTTTCTTCGGCTTAGGATATACGTTGTCATCCATCTCAATGTCGGCCAAACGATAGGTCGGATCAATTTCAATTTTCACAACTTCATCAACGCTTTTACTCAGTGAGAAGCTGTAGCTGTCTTCCACCCATGGCCAGTCAGGTAAGACTCTGCGTTTTGCATTGGAAAAGGGAAATTCTTCCTTGTTCTTGCGCATCATCACCAACGGAATGTAGTAGTATTCCTGACTACCGTCAGCATAGCTGACCAGCACATCAATTGGCATGGGCATATCACCTTCACGTTTGATGGTGAGTTTGGCAGGACCATTTGCACCTTGACGCTTGTCAAAGTCGATGGCATAGTCAATGGTTTTCGTGGTATAAATCCAATACTCCAAATACCAATCGAGTTCCATCCCGGAAGAGACTTCCATGACGTGTTTGAAATCAGTAGGGGTTGGGTGCTTAAACTTCCAGGTATTAAAATAGCGACGCATACCTTTCATGAAGGCCGCTTGCCCCATGACGTAGCTGAGTTGTTGGAGAAAGACTGATCCTTTCGAATAGGCAGACGTACCGTAGGCACGGTTCAGACGGAAATGATCTGCATGGGTTGAACTGGGTTCCTCAGTGCCACTTTCTACCAGACGTCGGTATCCTATGTATCCACCGGCGACCGGATTGATCCTGGGCTCATCCCGGAAGCTGTTCATCACCAAATCTTCTGCAAATGACGTAAAGCCTTCATCCATCCAGTAATACAGTGATTCATTATTGGCCAAAACGCCTTGATACCAACTATGGATGGATTCATGGACCACCACACCGATCAGGCTATTAAGGCTGCGATGTCCTGTTACCAAAGTGGCCCAGGGATATTCCATTCCACCATCACCACCTTGAATGATCGAGTATTTGGGGAAGGGATATTTCCCAAAGTTTTTGTTCATGATCTGAAAACAACGCACCGCAAAAGGCTGCATTTGCTTCCAGGTATTTTCGTAACCATCCTTCTGATAGAAAAAGTGTAACTCTGGACCTTCATTAACCGGCACAATGTCATGCTGATAATCCTGATCAGCTGCCCAGACAAAATCATGCACATAATCCGCTTTGAAGTGCCAGGTCAGCTTTTTGTTGGCGGGCCTTCTGACTTGTTGCCCTTTGGCCTGATAGCCATGGCCAATTTGTTGGGGATTGAGGAGATTGCCAGTACCAGCTACCACATAAGAAGAATCAATGGATAACTTGACGTCAAAGCTCCCCCAGACACCGTGAAACTCCCGTCCGATATATGGATTGGCATTCCAGCCATCCTGGTCGTATTCGGCGATTTTGGGATACCATTGAGACATAGAATAAGCAATTCCTTCCTTATTGTCTCGTCCGGATCGACGGATTTGCACCGGTACCTGGCTGTCAAAAGTCATCTCAAAGACTGACTGAGTACGTGGTAGAATTGGCTCAGTAAGGGTTATTTCAAGGATGGTTCCAACCACATCGTAAATGACATCTTTTCCATTCTGCTTCAGACGGGTGATTTTGTGATAGCCAATTTCTTTGTCAGACAAAGCAAGGATTCTGCTCCCGATCTTGGGACTGGGATCTGCGATGGTCCGGGACCGTACATCCATCATACTCCCTGGCTGGAATGCATTGAAGTACAGATGGAAATATGCTCGTTTCAGCGTGTCAGGTGATTCATTGAAGTATAGCAGTTTCTGCGTACCACTAAACTGATGATTGACCACATCGAAGTCAATGTCCATCTGATATTCGACCCTTTGTTGCCAACGTTCAGATTGCGGGAGGGCAAAAGCAGGGAAGAGAAATATGATAAAGAGGAAGCGTCGGATCTGAACCATAAATGGGGTTGCTTGGTTGAATGGATTCATGATTGTTGCCCGAAGATAAAAAAAAACGTTATTCTAACAGAAGTGCATGACGGACGACGAAAAAAGTAGCAATTACGTCCCATCTTTCAGAAATTCATTGCCTATGATGCGTCTTTGTTTGATCCTCTCTTTCGTTCTAATCACTGGTTCACCAAGCTGGGGGCAGGAGCTTTTTCCAATGAATGAGCCTGCCAGCAATATTCCGAAGGGCATTTGGGGCATCCGGATTACGTCGGATGCATTCATTGATCAGGAAGACCAATTCAAAACCATGCAGGGTCTTAAAATCATGTATGGCGTGAACAAAAATCTGATGGTTTGGGCCAACCTTATGTTTTCCAACCACCATGACAAAGACCTTCCCAGCGACTTTGTCCAGCCAAAAGAAAATGAACCAGGTTTCTTTATCAACAATCACATCGGCCATCTCGGTGCTTTCCCCTACCAATTCAATGGTGTCCATCTCTACGCAAAGTATCGTCTGCTGACATTTGATCAACCCAATCAGCACTTTCGCCTCGCTGCCTATGGAGAAGGATTTTTATCTACCACTGCCCACCATCTGGCAGAGCCTCACCTCATGGGATACAATAGTGGAACGGGGGCAGGCATGATTGCAACCTGGCTGAAAAAGAAGTTGGCCATTTCCTTTACGGGCGGTTTCATTTTACCGCAAGACTATTATCGCGCACAAGATGATGTCAGATTCGAATTTGGCCGGGCACTGAACTACAATTTGTCTTTTGGCTATTTGCTTCTCCCCTTTCAGTACACTTCATACAAACAAACCAATGTGAATGTATACGTTGAATTCATGGGCCGAAAATACGAACGGGCCAATATCTTTAAGGGCCCAGAGAGATTAGAATCACGTTGGTATCCTGATTTGCTCAAAGGAAATTATGTAGATGTTTTTCCTGGCATCCAATTCATTTTCAACTC
>JBCBZF010001185.1:0-2047 GCA_039815525.1 Bacteroidota bacterium
CGCGCATAAGGCAGCCGTTCACCCACCCAATGGCTTGCAACAGGATGGCTCCACCAGCCATAAAATACATAGCTGGCCAGTAGAACGAATAGATTTTGGGCCTTGAAATGTTTGGCCAATAGCTTCCAATAGATCAGAAAAGCCACCGGCAGAAAACACAGGAATTCTATCGAGTTAAACAGCACAGGCGAAATATTTTCAATCAGTAAAACAGCATCTCTGTTTGCATTTTTTCATGTCTTGATCTTCTCTCTTCTTTCCCGTGTTGGAATTATATGGGTTTTGTTCTCTGTTTTCCCTTTTGATTATTTCTATAGTGTAAAATATGTATGTATGAAATAAAATATTTTTGATTTATAAAATACTTGAAGTGGGGATAAATTTGTTTTCGACAAAAATGAAACTATGCGAAAACTGAAAAAGATTGCATTGATTGGTGTAGTTGGTGTACCTGCTCGTTATGGAGGACTTGAGACCCTGGCGCATCATCTGGTGCTCCAATGGCGTGGAAAATATGAATTAACAGTCTTCAACAGTGCAAAGCACTACACCGCAGAAGAGCGGAAGCCTGCATGGGAAGGTGCTGCGATCAAATATCTGCCGTTAAAGGCAAATGGTGCGCAGAGCATTTTATACGATATGTGGTCTATGCTTAAAGCGATACGGAGCCACGATGCATTGTTGATTTTGGGCGTCTCAGGTTGTCTGCTATTGCCCATCCTCAAATTCTTTTTTCCTCGTAAGGCGATGCTGGTCAACATAGACGGACTGGAGTGGCGGCGTCCGAAATGGGGAAAGTTGGCCAAGGGGTACCTGAAATTGGCAGAAAAGATCGCTGTCAAATTTGCAGACCGGATCATTGCTGACAACAAAGCGATTCAGGACTATGTGGCCGATGTGTATGGAAGAGAATCAGACATGATTGCTTATGGTGGAGACCATGCTCAAACGGCTGAGATTCTGCCGGAGGATCGCGAAACTTATTCCTTCCTGTCCGGCCCGTATGCAGTGAAAGCTTGCCGGATTGAGCCGGAAAACAACATAGAGATGATTTTGGAAGCTTTTTCTCGCTTTGATGATATCTCTTTGGTGATCATGGGCAATTGGGTTGACAGCGCATTTGGCCGCGACATGCGGGCCAGGTATGCGCATCATAAGCATCTGTTTTTGTTGGATTTCATTCGCGATCAACGCGTTTTGAATATGCTCCGCGCCAATGCCTCGGTTTATCTGCATGGACACAGTGCCGGTGGCACCAATCCTTCTTTGGTCGAAGCGATGAACCTTGCTTTGCCAATTGTGGCTTATGGTGTCGTTTTCAATCGTGAATCGACTGAGCACAAAGCAGTCTTCTTTGAGTCAGCTGATGAATTGCTCGGCCAGCTGAGAGAATTGACAGCCGAGCGAAGAGAAAGCCTGGGGCAGACCATGAAAGAAGTGGCACAACGACGCTACACCTGGCCAGTGATCGCTGGTGAATATGCCCGCTCAGTCGAAAAAGCCATGGCCGGAGAAAAGGCAGTTTTCTTCGACTTAGGTACACCTGCTCTTTCCAACCAGAAATAAGCTTTTCATGTTGAACCGGACTTTATGTACTGCTGTTTTCTTTGCGTTAATCTGCGGCCTCTCAGGTATCATGCAGACAAAAGCGCAATTGGTGACCACGATTGCCGGAGAGGTTGAAACCGAAGGTGATACCAATGGCCCTGCTTTGGATGGGGCTTTGTTTAACAATCCGCATGGGATCGCCTGGCATCCAAACGGCAAACTATATATCGCGGACCGTTGGAACCATAAAATCAGGGTGATGGACACCAACACAGGTATGGTGTCGACCCTGGCTGGTACCGGAGACATTGGGGCAGATGATGGACCTGGGGAAAGCGCCCGTTTTTATGAGCCCTGGGGCATTTATGTTGACATAGATGAAAATGTCTACGTCGCAGACACCAAAAACTATTTGATCCGCAAGATCGATCCCAGTGGTGTTGTCTCTACCATCGCCGGTTCCGGTTCATTCGGTGTCCAGGACGGCCCTTCTTTTACG
>JBCBZF010000331.1:0-6612 GCA_039815525.1 Bacteroidota bacterium
AAAGCTGCGAAACTAAGAAGAGTACGTGAGTTTTCCCTACCCTTCAAATACCGACTCACTACGTCAGCCCAACCCAGTGGAAACCACGGCCCTGTCCCTACAAGAACAACAGCGGGACGATGTGAAGTTGATTGAGGCCGAGAATGCGGCAGACCCTGTAGAGACAGGGCATGCTCTGTCTCTACAGATCCCGGATTATGCAGACTGCATCGAAAAGCTGCGAGCCGCAGGCGAGGAACAGGAGTTGCTGATTCAATTAACTGCTGTACCGGAAAGTGATTCGCTCCGCAAGGAATTGGCCGATCGCTGTCAATAAGACGATACCTGCGTAGGGACAGGGCATCCTGTCCCTACCAGAACCATTTGCATGCCCCCCTAAATGTCCCTACCTTATCATCACAGCTATGTGGTGGTACATCATCATCGGACTCATTCTGCTTTATCCCCTGCTGGTGGGGATTGCCTATCTCATTCAGGAATTTTTCCTCTTCCATCCGGAAAAACTGCCGCTCTACTTTAAATTCAACTATCCTTATCCTTTCGAAGAACTGACCTTCGACACTGAGCCCGGTGCCGTGATCAACGGCCTCATCTTTCGGGTACCCAACTCGCAGGGCGTGGTCTATTATTTTCATGGCAACACCCGCAGCATCAAGGGCTGGGCCAAATTTTCGCGAGACTTTACCAGCAAGGGCTATGATGTGATGATGATCGACTACCGTGGTTTTGGCAAAAGCCGGGGCAAGCGCACCGAAGCTGGCCTGCATCTTGACGCCCAACACGCCTACAACTGGCTCAAGGAGCGCTATGGCGAAAATCATATCGTCGTCTACGGCCGCTCCATGGGCAGCGGCTTCGCCGCCCGGGTCGCTTCGGAAAACCATCCGCGTATGCTGATTCTGGATGCGCCTTACTACAGCCTGCTGCACCTGATGCAGCGCTATCTGCCTTTTCTCCCGGTTAAATATGTCTCCCGCTTCAAAATCCGCACCGACCAATTTCTACGCAAAGTCTCCTGCCCGGTCTACATCTACCACGGCACCCGCGACCTGACCATTCCCTATTCGTCCAGCCAGCGACTGATGAAGCTGCTGCCCAAGGATGCCACCCTCATCACCGTCAAAGGCGGCGGCCACAACAACCTGCGCGACTATCCCATCTATCACGAATACCTTACCCACATCCTCGGCAACATCCCCCTCGCCGCCGATGAAATGGACGAAGTGGTGATTCCGAAACTGCCGCCCGTACCCACCAGTGATCCCTTTAGTTTTTTGCGGAGCCTGGATCCGGATTTGTTGTCAAGGCCGGATTAGCCGCAGGCGTTTCCTGAAAATCCTGATTGGCTGTAGAGACGGTCATACTTGCCGTCGCGAACTGCACCCATCATCTGTCTATGCGCGATCTCTCAGAGAGAGAAGTGTTCTGTCTCTACTGCCGAATGGGATGAACTTTTCATGCAGCCGATAGCTCGCCAGCCACTTTGAAGGAGCGTTAGGCGGAAGGGGATGTTACACTACACCCCATTCAACGACCAATCATAGGTGATATACTCAATCTTCGCCGACGGCGAGATACGAACCTCAGCAAACTGCTGCACATAGTCAATCAAACTGCACCTTTTGGTGAAATCACCTGCATACCACTGGAAAATCTGCGAGAGTTCTACTTGCTCAGCGGTGATGCGGTTTTTGGACGGATCATTGACGAAGGCAATGGCCTGCTTTTGCAGCTGTGTTTCCAATTGATCGGCATGGTAGACCTGCTGGATCAGATTGGGGCAGGAGAAAGAGGCGCAGTTGATGGCGAAGTGGATACGCGGCTCGTCAAATTGCTTGCGCAGGATCTCGTGTTCGATCACATTGAGCGTCATGTCAATACCGCCAATTTGGAAGAAAGACAGATCCCAGACCGAATTCACACCGGGGATTTGCAGTTTGGGGCCGAGCGTCTTGATGCTGTCCACCGGATAATGCTGTAAAACCAACTCGACCGTGAAGGCATTGTAGGCATTGATCCAGTAGGCTAACTGTTCGTTTTCGGACCAATGGACGGCATTGGGAGGATTGTTGGAGAGGCTTTTGAGATAGTTTTGCAAAGCGGTCCGGTCTTGCCCGAAGCCTACATAATCCACCAAGCCAGTATTTTTGACGTGCTTCGCCAGCAAAGCCTCAAAATCATGATGCGAAATTGGTTTGCTGTTAGGTGACAACTTTTGTAAAGCTGAAATCGGATCACCGCTTAGCTTTTTGCGGAAAAACATGATGCCATCTAGAATTTTTGTCAGCCAACTCATTTACAGTCGTCAGTCCATGGTCGATAGAAATGGGAGGAACCCCGAATAGGGTTCCGGGCAGGCAGCAAAGAGGCAAAGAGTTTCACAAGGCATTCTCAGAAAAGCTCGCTCCTCAGACCTCGCCACCTGCCGCTACTTTTTCTTCCGCTGCTCCTTTTTAAAGCGAATGAATTCACTGCTGCCACCTCCGCTGTTGCGCTTATCACCGCGGCGGCGATCATCCCGGCGACGATTGTCGCGACGGCCCTGCGGGCGGGGTTCAGTGGCTTTCATCGACAGGTTGACGCGCTTGCGGCCCAGGTCCAGGCCGATCACTTTGACGGTCACCTTTTGGTGTACTTTGACCACTTCGGTGGGATGCTTGATGAAGCGATTGGTCATCTGACTGATATGGACCAAGCCATCTTGGTGAACGCAGACATCCACAAATGCACCGAAATCGGTGATATTGGTAACAATGCCAGGCAGTACCATGCCTTCACGCAAATCGGAGAGTTCATTGACGCCTTCAGCAAAGCTAAAGACTTCAAACTTCTCACGTGGATCGCGACCCGGCTTGGCCAATTCGGCCATGATGTCCTGCAGGGTCGGTAAACCCACGGTTTCGGTGGTGTAGTCCTTGAGCTTGATTTGCTTTTGCAAAGATTCATCGGCCATTAATTCTCCAACTGAGACCCCCAGATCTTTGGCCATTTGTTGTACGATCGGATAGCTCTCCGGGTGAACCGCGCTGCTGTCCAAGGGGTTTTTGGCTTCGCGGATGCGCAGGAAGCCTGCCGCCTGTTCATAGGCTTTGGCACCCAGACGCGGCACCTTCATCAGTTCCTTGCGAGCGGAGAAATTGCCATTTTCGTCCCGGTAAGAAACGATGTTCTGGGCCAGAGAGGGGCCGAGGCCGGAAACATAGGTCAGCAACTGCTTGCTGGCAGTATTGATATCTACGCCGACGGCGTTTACACAGCTGATGACGGTGTCATCCAGGCTTTTCTTCAAACTGCTTTGGTCTACATCGTGCTGGTATTGCCCCACACCGATGGACTTAGGATCAATTTTGACCAACTCAGCCAATGGGTCCATCAGACGACGGCCAATGGACACTGCCCCCCGAACGGTGACATCTTCATTGGGGAATTCCTCGCGGGCCGCTTCAGAAGCGGAGTAGATAGAGGCCCCACTTTCGTTGACCATCACCACCGCAATCTCTTTGGGCAGGCCGATTTCCTTGACAAAGGCTTCGGTTTCCCGGCCAGCCGTGCCATTGCCGACGGCAATCACTTCGATGCCATGCTGTCCCACCAATTCTTGTATTGTCACCGCTGCCATGGATGTTTTGCGCTGTGGTGGATGTGGGTAAATGGCCGTATGTTCAAGCAGGCGACCATTTTTGTCTAAACAGACCAATTTGCAGCCCGTCCGGAAACCAGGGTCAAGGGCCAAAACCGCTTTTTCGCCCAAAGGAGCCGCCAATAACAATTGACGGAGATTGTCTACAAAGACTTTGATGGATTCCTCATCCGCTTTGTCTTTGCTGGCAATGCGCACTTCGGTTTCCATCGATGGTCCCATCAGGCGTTTGTATGCGTCCTGCACCGCCATTTGTACTTGCTGGCCAGCTGGATGATCGCCTTTGACAAATTGCTTTTCCAACACATAGACCGCCTCCGCTTCTTCCGGGCGAATGTTCATGGAGAGGATCAGTTCTTTTTCACCCCGCCGCATGGCGAGCAGACGGTGAGAAGGAATTTTGTCCACTCTTTCTGACCATTCGAAATAATCCCGGTATTTGGCTCCCTCTTCTTCTTTCCCCTTTAATACTTTTGCAGCAACTACCCCTTCCTGGCTGAACAATTTCCGCATTCGACTCCGGGCTTCTGCATCTTCATTGATCCATTCGGCCATGATGTCGCGCGCACCTTTGAGTGCGTCCTCGGCATCGGTAACTTCTTTTTCAGCGTTGACGAAGCCTTGGGCCAGATCTTCCGGATCATCGCCAAAGTGTTGTTCGAAAAGTTGTTTAGCCAGCGGTTCCAAACCTTTTTCCCGGGCGATGGTGGCACGGGTACGGCGTTTGGGTTTATAAGGAAGGTAAATGTCTTCCAGTTCAGAAAGGCTTTGTGCGCCTTCCACTGCGGCTTTCAGCTCATCAGTGAGGAGTTCACGTTCCTCGAGCGATTTCAGGATCGCTTCGCGTCGCTTGTCCAATTGCTGCAACTGCTCGGAACGGTCCCGAATATTCGCCAACTGGACTTCGTCCAGACTGCCGGTTACTTCCTTCCGATAACGGGCCATAAAAGGAATGGTGGCACCTTCTTCAATCAACTTCAGGGTTGCAGCAACCTGACGATTGCTCAATCCCAACTCGCGGGCAATGGTGTTGGTGTGTTGCATGTTTCAGTCTAAAATATACTCAAATGAAAGTGGTTTGGGATCTTTCTCTTTTACAAACCACTGCTTTTGAGGGTATGCCGAAAAAAGAAATGCTTTCATTCTGCCAAAGTATTTCTTGTTCGGTACAGCAGATAAAGATAAAAAGCTTCTTTGGGACTAACGTGCTTTGTGGAGAAGTTGATATATCAAATTTCTCCTCTGTGTCTTTGCATCTCTGCGTTCATTTTTCTTATCAGGCGCATATTATGAATGAACGCGAAGGCACAAAGACGCAAAGTGTATCTACTCATTCTCCGTCAAAACGGTCTCCCCAGTTTTTACCACAAAAGATTTCCCTGTCCCGACCTGATCACTTTTGCGGTTAGGATGTCCAACAAAGCGAAAATCAGCCACCGCTTTTTCGCCATCAATGGACAAAAGCACATAGCCATGATCCCGCATATTGCAGTATTTAAGGTGCGGATTGATACTGGAATTGACGATTTTGTTTTCATGGGCAATCACTGAGTCAGCCGGGAAACGCTCATCGGCATTGCCGGAATTGATGCTGGTAACCCCAAATTCGACTGCGAAAGCACCCTTACCGCTTGCGTATTCTTTTGGTTGATTGGTGGCTTCAAAGGCCCAGCTACGGTGTGTGTCGCCGGTGAGGAAAATGACATTTTCGATGGCATTGGTTTGGATCAGATCCGCCACTTGTTGTTGCTCAGCCGGATAACCATCCCACGAATCCAAATTGATGCTGAAGCTGCTGTAGCCCCAATTGAGATAAGAATAGATCACCTGATTGCCAATCAACTTCCATTGTCCTTTTCCCGCAGACAATTGTTTGGCGAACCATCCCATTTGTTCTGAACCAAGCAAAGCCTGATCGGGTGCATTTAAACGCGGATCGGTCAGGCTGTCAGCCTGCTGGGTGCGACCGGCCAGACGTTCATCCAGCATGATGAGATCGGCCAATTTGCCAAAAGAGAAACTACGGTAATGATGTTCGCTTTCCCGAATTGGCAGCCATTCGTAATATACCTGCTTCGCAATCGCTTTGCGGGTTTCATAATCTCCTTCATCCGGCTGGTGGTTCTGCGCACCGTTTTTATAGGAATTATTGGTGATTTCGTGATCGTCCCAAATGGCGATAAACGGATGACGGGCATGAGCAGCCCGCAGATCCGGGTCGAGACGATATTGAGCATAGCGATCGCGATAATCCTGTAGGGAAACAATCTCGTGATCCGGGATGTGAACTCTTCCGATGGTGGTGTCCCCATACCCGCCGGGACCATATTCGTAGATGTAGTCGCCCAAATGGACCACTGCACTCAAGTCTTTTTCTTTGGCGACCTGTGCATAGGCATTGAAATAGCCCCACTCATAATTGGAGCAGCTCACAAAGGCAAAGCGTAACTGCTCTGCGTCATTGGCGGCGCTGCGGGTTTTTCCGGTCATGGAGGTTTGGCCCAAAGCCTTAAAGCGATAAAAATACTGTGTGCCCGGATGCAAGCCTTTTGCCTCAACTTTGACGGTATAATCCCTTTCTGGTCTGGTGGTAAAGCTCCCGGATCGGAAAATGGTGGAAAAATCCTCTTTTTCTGAGACTTCCCAGCCGACTGGGATGCTGCTGAGTTGTGTTTCAGGCGTAACACGGGTCCACAGAATCACCGATTCCGGATAAGGATCACCTGAAGCTACGCCATGATAAAATGGCTTGAGACCGGGATTACGTAGGCTTTCGGTGTGTTCAGTTAGCGGCGGAGCGGTCAGTTCATTTTTGCAGGAAAAAAGACAAACGATAATCAGCAGTGGCAGAACAAATCGGGGCATGGGGATTGGCTTTTCCGACAAGTAATGGCAGTTGGGGAAAAATGGCAAATGTGGGGGATGAAGAAATGGTAAAGATTTTGGGGAGAGAGGCGAGAACAAAAATGTTA
>JBCBZF010000651.1:0-4244 GCA_039815525.1 Bacteroidota bacterium
GGAAGGTCTGACCGGCACACGCTGGGATGCGCCCATTACCCTCACACTTGGAGATGCGATTGATGGGCAAAGCAGTAGTTTGTCCAAACACTTTCGGGCAGAAAGGGTCAGCATTGCCTACAATACCCTTGTGAACAATGTACATGGCATTGAAATCGGATATGACAACAATGATTCCTACAATAAAGACCTGGAAAATATCAGCATTGCCAATAACCTGATCACCGGTTCTTAAAACAGTCTGGTTGAAATTGTGGATACCGACAACGACCAGGGAAATAACATTAGCTGGGCGAACAATCTGATGTTTGCAACCGGGACCGCAACAGTGCTTGCCGGTGCCAGCCTGACCAGTTTTGACAAATCAGAAGTGTAAGAGGACAATCCCCAGCTCGTCATGAATGCAAACACCAATGTCTGGCAGGCAAGCAGCAATACACCTCTCTATCCGCATGCACTCGGGTCAATCGTCATTGATCAGGACATCCAGGGACAGTCCCGGCCTTCACCGAGCAATCCGGGTGCCGATCATGTGAGCATCGAAAGCATCCGTTTTCCCCCTCTGACAGCCAATGATGTCGGTCCAAACGCATTTGAAGATTCAACCAGCCTTTCAGTGGACTTGGACAATCTGCGCCAGGTTTCTGTTTCTCCGGTTCCCGCAGATGCAGAATTATCTATCCAAAACCTGCGTCTCAAAGGCGGGATCATTCGACTGATTGACATAAACGGTCAGCTTGTTTTATCCTTTCGGATTGAGCGGCATCATGAAAGGATAAACGTACAAACTGCTTCCTTAGCCGCAGGGGTATATTTCCTTCAAATTTACAGCTCTCAAGGAGGCCAGCTAACAAAGAAAATCATGATCCGGCATTGAGGGAGGCCATTGTTACTAGGGGGGACAATCCAATTTTGGGCTTAATCCTTTTGACTAAAAAATACTTGTCCAAAATTCGGTTGCAGGCGAAAACAGTGGCCCGGACATTCGTGGCAAAAGCCGTTACGAATGAATTTCCACAACTTACATCAACAATCCGCTCCACTGCTCATCTGTAATGTCTGGGATGTGGCCAGCGCCAAAGTCGCCCAACAACTCGGTTTCAAAGCAATCGGTACGTCCAGTGGAGCCATGGCTGAAATGCTGGGCCATCAGGACGGTGAAGGAATGTCTTTTCAGGAGCTTTTCTATCTGGTGAAACGAATCAGGAGGTGCGTTGATTTGCCTTTAACCGTAGATCTGGAAGCTGGCTACAGCAGGGATGTCAATGAAATCGTAGACCACATCCGCCAATTGCAGTCAATTGGGGTGGTTGGGATCAATCTGGAAGACAGCCTGGTCGAATCAGAAAGACGATTGCTTGATCCAAAATCTTTTGCGCAAATCATCAGCCAGATTCATCAGGCTTTTTCTTCACCAATACATCGTCCTTTTCTCAATGTCCGGACCGATCCGTTTCTGCTTGGCATGTCCCATCCGGTTTCCGAAACCATCCAGCGCGCTCAACTCTACCAACAAGCCGGGGCAGATGGTCTTTTTGTCCCTTGTGTGGAACAAGAAGAAGATATCAAAGCCATCCTGGCAGCAATCGATCTTCCACTCAATGTGATGTGTATGCCGCATTTGCCAGACTTCGAAAGCCTCCGCAAACTGGGGGTGAAACGCATTTCGATGGGCAATTTTGTCTTCCGCGCCCAGCAACAGTATTTGGCACAGACATTCAGCCATTTGCAGACATCTCAATCATTTGATTCACTTTTTGCAGGCTAAAGCCTATTTTGGAAAATCGCGTGCCCATACCCAGAGGTACACAAGTTTTCTAACCCCCGACAGAATGATGAAAAGATGGCTTTTGCTGCTGGCTGGAATGATATTTTCTCCTTTTGCATCCCAGGCTCAGGACCGCATTCTCTATAAAGAAATTGATACCACGCGCCTGTTTTTGGAAGTACATCAACCGCCTGAAATGTCAGCTGATAAGACCTATCCCGCCATCATTTTCTTTTATGGCGGTGGCTGGAAACGTGGCAATCTCTCTCAATTTCGGCCCCATGCCGCTTATTTCGCGCAAAGAGGCATGAAGTGTTTTCTGGCGGAGTACAGAGTGGAAAGCAAACATCAGACTACCCCATTTGAAGCGCTCACGGACGCCAAGTCAGCAATGCGTTATCTGCGTGGACATGCAAAAGAATTGGGCATCGATCCCAATCGTATTGTCGCTGCCGGTGGCTCTGCCGGGGGGCATTTGGCCGCGGCAACTGCGCTCAGTCCGGCTTATGATGATCCTGCGGATGATCTTGGCGTGAGCTGTATTCCCAATGCTCTCATGCTGTACAATCCAGTCATTGACAATGGACCGGGTGGTTTTGGCTATAAACGAGTGGGGGACGTTTACAAAGATTTTTCCCCCATCCACAACATTCGAAAAGGTGCGCCGCCGACTCTCTTTTACCTGGGCACAGAAGATTTGCTGATTCCGGTATCGACCGCAGAGACATATCAACAAATCATGGAGAAAGTAGGCAGCCGTTGTGAGCTGAAATTATATCTGGGAGAAGGCCATGGCTTTTTCAACTACCGCTGCTTTGACAACTACCGACAGACGATCCAGGAAGCAGATCAATTTTTACAGTCCTTGGGGTATTTGACTGCCGATCCGAAGGTTGAGATTAAGTGAGGTTGTATGGTAAACGAACGTCAGTTTTGTTTAAGCATCTTGAAAAGCTTGGGTATAAAGCATAAAAAGCGCGTTGGCCTGGCGGAATCCCGAAAAGTCGGGAGGGGTAAGGCGATGGATTGTGCGTAGGAAGCATTTTTCCGTCTTGATTTATGGTTCTCGTATGTTGCCCTTATGTCAAGATAATCAGAAATTATCACAAGAAGTTGGAGAGGATTTGGTTCCAAGCAGGCTTAAGCCATGCAGCTAAAAAGAGATTCCCAACTTCCTTTATCAGTGGCACTAAGAGCCTGAATCAGAACCGAATGCGACCTTGAGTCAGCAAGAATCCCTACGAGAGAAGGCCGTATAGTCCACCCCTTGATTCACTTCTATAAGCTCCTTTCATGTCTTCATTCGCATCATCTTTTTTACGTCAGTCGGTTGGGATAGATGTTTCATCTCGAAGCTTAGACCTGTGCTTTGCCACCGAAGGCAATGACCGAGAAATTCGCTTTGGGAAAAGCCACAAAGTGGTGAACCAACTTTCCGGATTCGAGCAAATGATGATCTGGCTGAGCCAGCAAGGATGTGATCTCCAGGAGGTAGTTTTCGTCATGGAAGCAACTGGTATATACTATGAGCGATGTGCACAGTGGCTGGATCAGAAGGGGTACAAAGTCGTGGTACTCCTGCCCAACAAAGCCAAGGCTTTTACAAAAAGCTTGAATATCAAAACTAAATCCGATCGGGTCGATGCGATGTTACTGGCCAGGATGGGCTGTGAACGAAAGTTGAGCCTGTGGCAGCCTCTTGCTCCGATCTATAAAAACCTTCGGCAGGTGTCTCGCCATCGCCAAAACCTCATCCAGAAGCGGACAATGGCCAAAAACCAACTCCATGCAGCACAAAACGAGGCCCCGATATGTGAGACAGTCATCGAGTCGATTCAAATAGAAATCACCAACTTGAATGCCTTGATCAAAAGGATGGATCAGGCCATCAAAAAACTGATGCAATCAGATGAGCAAGCCAGCAAGAACCTTGAGCTCCTTTGTTCAATCCCTTCAGTAGGATGGGCGAGTGCAATACACCTCCTCGCTGAAACTGCAGGCTTTACTGCTTTCCGAAATCAACGCCAACTCATCTCATATGCCGGCTTTGATGTGGTCCAAAAACAGTCGGGTTCTTCTCTCAATGCGCCACAGAGAATCTCAAAAAGGGGAAATGCCAGAATCCGAAGAGCACTTTATTTTCCTGCTTTGACCATTCGGAAATCTGTCCCACATCTTGAGAACCTTTACCAAAGAATTTATGCCAAAAATCCCCAGACCAAAATGAAAAGTGTCGTGGCCATACAGCGTAAGATTCTCTGCATCGCTTACCAAATCATCAAGACCCAAACCGAATTTGATCCAGATAAATTAGGGCAAAAAAAATGCACAGAGACCTCAGTAGCGGCATAGTCTCTGTGCCCTGGATACGTAGCCAGATGGCTCGCTCCTTTTCCGCATCAGAAAATTACAACTTTTTGAGAGACTATTTGGAAAGCAACATAGAACCTTTTTATCACAGAAAAAGAATAATTGA
>JBCBZF010001155.1:0-2168 GCA_039815525.1 Bacteroidota bacterium
CGACGGCCTCTTTTATACCATTTGCGGAATGACGGATACGATTGACTGAAAGGTGGTAGACGGGACGCTTCTCTCAGCCCTTCGCTTTTCTTTTGACTGAGAAAGCAATAATTTGCCTGAGAATATTCTCATCAACGCATGGGTATTCCTATGCGTAAAACATAAGCCCGGCATATTGATATGAAAAAACTATTTATTCTCTCCATCACAGCCATATTCCTGATCAGTTGTGGAGGCGGTCAAAGCGAAAGCCAAACAAAGGCTGCGCCTGCGAGTCAACCTGAAGCCGTGTCTGAACCAGCTGAAGAAAGCGCGCCCGCTGAGCCGGAAGTCGCGAAACTGGTGATCAATGGCAGTGATCAAATGAATTTTGACAAGGATGAACTCAAAGTGCTTTCAGGTTCTAAGGTAGAGCTTACCCTGAACCACACTGGCGAACTGGCCAAAGCTGCGATGGGCCACAATGTGGTGATCCTGAAAAAAGGAACCGATGTGGTTGCATTTGCGACCAAAGCCATTGCTGCCAAAGACAATGATTATATCCCGGAAGGAGATGAAATTCTCGTCCACACCGAAATGGTCGGTGGCGGTGAATCGACCACCATCAGCTTTGATGCGCCTGAGCGTGGAAGCTATGATTTCATTTGCTCTTTCCCCGGGCATTATGCCTTGATGAAAGGGAAATTCATTGTTTTGTAAAGGTCTTTACAAAAGAATCCTAAAAAACGAGCAAGCAGAATCAAATGCTTGCTCGTTTTTGCTTTTCTCAGCTTCACAAATCAATCACATTTGCCCGGGACATCCTGGACGCCACTTTTGGTATCCACAATGTTGTCGAGCGTGGTGGTACCGCGGATGCTAATCTCTATGTAGTCAGGTCCGATCGCAGTAATGCCCCCATTGAAACCGAAGAATAAGAAAAGGGTCTGAATGTCACGCCCACTGAGCAGTTGCCCATTGTTTTGATTGGTCGCCCGTACCAGCATTCGCTTGACATAAGGGATCTTGACATTGGAATAGGTTTGATAGGCATCATATACCAAAGAAGCCTTACCCGGAGGAACCGTTACAGTACGTTTGGAAAAATATGTTTGGGTCTCGCTGGTACTGTACTCTTGTGATTGTGTGCGGGTAGAGGTCACGTCGATGGATACTTCCAGACCAGCTGACACCTCAGCCGATACACTGCCTCCATTCCCGAAGAAACTGGCTTCCGCAGTTGCGCCGACAGTTGCTTCCAGACTGGTCGTAACGCGGCTGCCCACACTGATGCTTTCTTCAAATCCGGTGGTATAGGTGGTGGTAATGGTCTTTTCAATCCCAACTTCCTGTTCCAGACTGCCAGAACCACAATTGATCAGCGTGCTGTTAAAGCCGAAGGAGGTTTGGGCAGCAGGGAAAATCGGTTGCAGTTGTTTGGTATCCAGTTCCTGCATATCCCAGTCAATGTCAAGCGCCACGATACGGAAGTGTTGTATTTCTCCTGATCCTTTGGCTTGCCAGAAGGTTTTGCCGTCTACGGTACCGCCTTTGCGAAGCGGGATGTTGTTGTAATCCCTCAGGGTAAACAGTCCGTTTTCTTCACGTTTGATGATGAATTTATAGCGTGGGTGGAGACTGCCAGGCGAAACGGGATAGGAACGTGCACCGGATTGGAAAAATTTGCGGGTATCATCGCCGACATTCAGGTAACGGGAGGTGTGTCTGCTATAGATAGAAAACACATTGGTTTCACCTGGATGGGCCTGGAAATAGTACTGATGGTTTGACCAGGTGGCTCTGAAGGTAGAGTTGTCCTGATACAGAGTTGATAAGTTGGAACCGTCTGCGACAGATTTCTCGACTGCCTGATCACCATAATTGCCATTGGCATCGACGATCTGGAGGAAATAAGGCATATCAGGATTGAAACTTAAATCAACTTGTTGATAGGGAAGGGCAGAGATGTTGAATGACATTTGGTTGCCATTTTCCAGAAAAAGTACCTTGCTGAATGACGCAGTGGCAATGCTGTTACCGCTTGCATCCAGCGCAGTGTAGGTGATCCCAACGCCATTTTTCAATTCATCTTCGGCCTCCTCACTCAACTCCTCGATCGGAATGGACAGCTTTGCCAGATTGGTGAAGGGATCTACCGAAACAGTCTGATCGTAATCTCCTTCTGTAGC
>JBCBZF010000438.1:0-5761 GCA_039815525.1 Bacteroidota bacterium
GTTTTGTTTTGTGCTTGCGAAAGCAAAGTACGTTCTTCCCAGATACTGAATAACTTAAAACTTATTCCTGATAGTCAGGTACTTAATATGCCGCGAACGGAATTGTACAATATCAAGAATGAGCAACTGAAATCTAGACGAAGTGTGACCAAAATGGAATCTCCCGTGGTGCTTGTGGCACGTAAACGGACTCTGGCAAAGCAATTGAAAATTCGTTTGCGAAGTAATCCCAGAGATTATTTCCGTAGTAAATGATGTCAGACTGGTAGACAGACAAAACAGGATTATCATGACCAGAAGGCGACTCTGGCATGTAGCGATGGCCATATATCGGGATCAATCTGGGATATGGATGAAAAGCTTTATTGACGACTTCCACCTGCGCTTCGTAACTCTCTGGTTGTTCTCCCGACTCCTCTAACCAAAGCGCATTGTATTTGACATCGAATAATAAGCCCATTCGTGGTGAATCCAATCGACTTTTTACCGATTTCGCTTCTTCCACTGAATTGATTGCATAACGCCAATTAACGAATCCACGCGAGACTGGTACCGCAGTTTGATAAAATCTTTTCAAGTCTTCAGGAAATACCACCCCAAACATCTCTCGCACTGTTCCTATTTCTACAGAAGAGAGCCCTTTCGCAAACGATATCCCTTTGGCTGATAAGAGGGAGATGATTTCCATAGTTGATCGGACGATAGAGAAATAAGCGTCATGTGGGAGGAAGAATTCGTGAAAGCATTCCTCAAAATACTGACGCGCAGCCCGCTCCTCTCAGCTGCCCCCCCCGGATCGTCGTCCGGGGCAGCGCTCAATACGCCCACTTCAGATAAATAGATCCCCAGGCAAAGCCTCCGCCGAAGGCGGCCAGCATCAGGGTATCGCCTTTCTTGAGCTCTTTTTCCCACTCCCAGAGACAGAGCGGAATGGTGCCACAAGTGGTATTGCCGTAGCGATGGATGTTGACCATGACTTTTTCTTCCGGCAAGCCGGCCCGCTTGGCGGTGGCATCGATGATGCGCTTATTGGCCTGGTGCGGCACCAGATAGCGCACGTCATCACCGGTGAGGCCATTGCGCTTCATCACCTCTTCGGTGATGTCCGCCATGCCTTTGACCGCAAACTTGAAGACTGTCCGGCCATCCTGGTGAACATAATGATCTCCGTTCTGGAGGTTTTCGATGGTACTGGGGTATTTACTGCCACCTGCTTTCTGGTGCAGATACTGGGCACCACTGCCATCAACCTTAAACTCAGAATCCATGACACCCAATTCTTCGGTGGTTGGCTCCAGGAGCACCACACCGGCACCATCGCCAAACAGAATACAGGTATTCCGATCAGTGTAGTCGACCCGAATGCTCATGGTATCCGCTCCAACGACCAGTACCCGCTTATGTTTGCCGCTTTCGACAAACTGTGAACCGGTTTGCAGTGCATACAAAAAACCTGAGCAGGCTGCATTCATATCGAAACCCCAGGCATTTACCGCGCCGATTTTATCGGCAATGATATTGGCTGTCGCTGGGTAGACATGGTCCGGTGAAACCGTCGAACAGATGATCAGCTCAATGTCTTCCGGCTGGTATGAGGTCTTGGCCAGCAAATCGTGAATGGCAGCCACCGCCATGTCAGAGGTCGCTTTGTCTTTGTCCAGAATCCGGCGCTCGCTGATACCTGTCCGATCCCGAATCCATTCGTCGTTGGTGTCGACCATTTTTTCGAGATCTTTATTGGAAAGAATCTTCTCAGGTACATATCCGCCTACCGCAGTGATTGCAGCTCTCGTCTTCATAAACATGCTAAGGTTAGGTCATAGAAACGGCAAAGAAGCTGCTTTTTGTCCGCAAAATCAATGCCTTCAGTCGATGAGAGAATGTTCAGACTGTTGAGAATAATGACATGAATATCTTCAAATTCCTGCCAAAAATACAAGAAAAGGCTTTGATTATTGGCGAAGTGGAAAAAATATCAAGCACCATTTGAAGATTGGCCTGGTAGCTGTTTTTTATGCTTAACGCCCAGTTTGCGCAGTTTTTCGGCTCGGCCGAGCAAATTTCCATGCCCGCTGCGCAGACGATTCATGGCCTCCGCGTGCGAGCGCTGAGCGCGTTCAAGCTGTACGCCTACTTTCTCCAATTCTTCGGCAAAGCCCACAAATTTGTCGTAGAGTGCGCCCCCCTGACGGGCGATTTCCATCGCATTGGCATTTTGTTGTTCCAGCTTCCAGAGAGAAGCCACTGTCTTGAGGGTGGCCAACAGGGTCGTAGGGCTGACCAGGACAATTTTGCGTTCCCATGCATAGGCAAAAAGGTCTTTGCGTTCCTGCAAAGCCAGGCTGAAAGCCGGTTCGATGGGCATGAACAACAACACGAAATCGGGTGCCTGCAGCCCTTTGAGGTTTGCATAATGCTTATCACTCAACTGCTGGATGTGGGTAAGCACTGATTGCAGATGCTGGCGGGCGAAAGTCTGGCGGTCTTCACGTGATTCCGTGGCGGTGTATCGTTCATATGCGGTCAAAGAGACTTTGCTGTCGATGATGATGTGCTTTTGATCAGGAAGCTGGATGATCACATCCGGCTGGAGGCGACGTCCCTCTTCATTGGTCAGGCTGAGTTCTTTGGCTTGTATCACATATTCTTCTCCCTCGCGCAGGCCACTGCTTTCCAATACCCGACTTAGCACCAGTTCGCCCCAATTGCCTTGAACCTTGCTGTCGCCTTTGAGGGCTTTGGTCAGGTTGTTGGCTTCTTCCCGCATCGACTGATTCATGTGCAGCAGTTGTTCGATTTCCTTTTGGAGGTGAAATCGTTCTCTGGCTTCTTTCTGATAGGTATCGTCGACTTTTTGTTCAAAAGATTGTAAGCGTTCTTTCAGGGGATCAAGCAGGTGTTGCATGCCTTGTTGGTGGCTTTGATGGAGTTGGGCCGCATTTTGATCCAAAACTGAGCGGGCAATGGATTCAAAAGAAAGGCGCATTTTTTCCTCCTGCTCTGTATTATTTTGCTGGGCCAGTCTGGCTTTGGCATCAGCCAGTTGCTGTTGAAGTGTTTGTCGTCCTTTTTGCCCTGACCATAACAACCAGATGATCAACAAGCCACCGATCAGCAATCCAATTGTCAGCCCGAGAATGAGTGAAATGCTATCAATCATAGAGCGTTAAGATAAAGGTTTTAGCATGAAAACCAATCAAATTAGCGGCAGCTTGTCGGAAGAAAAACAAATTATATCGTTTGCAATCCTTATTTCGTCAGGGATGATAGACACTTGGTTGATTTCCTTGTGATTTAGCCTAACAAAGCGACTTCACATACGTTTGATGGGAGTGTTTTTTATCCCAGAATCCATCGTCCGCCTTTATATATTTTGTCGTTGAATCCCAAGCCATGCCTGACATGTACGTAGTGAAAAAACTGTTTTTTCTGGCTTTGCTCTGCCTGCCACTGAGTGTGCTGAGCCAGTCCTTTACCATCAGTGGATATGTGCGGATCGCTGAAAGTGGAGAAACCTTAATTGGTGCCACTGTTGCGGCCCCGGCCTTGCAGAAAGGCACTTACACCAATGAATATGGGTTTTATTCGCTGACATTGCCATCCAGCAGTGAAGCGGTCCAATTGGTGTTTGCATTTTCTGGTTATAACCGGGAAGTCCGCGAGTTCATCCTTCGGAAAGACACCACCCTCAATATGAATTTGGCTTATAAACAGCTGGAAGAAGTGGAGATCATAGCTGAATCCTATCAGGAACAGCTTAAGTCCACGGAAATGAGTATTGAACGGGTGAGTATGAAAGAAGCCAAATTGCTACCCGCTTTACTCGGAGAAGTTGACATCATCAAAACCCTCCAATTGAAGCCCGGTGTTTCCGCAGGAAGTGAAGGAAGCTCCGGGATTTTTGTACGTGGTGGTGGGGCAGACCAGAACCTCGTTCTTCTTGACGGAACGGTTTTGTACAATCCCTCTCACCTTTTCGGCTTTTTCTCCACCTTCAATACCGATGCTGTTAAAGATGTGAAGCTGTTCAAAGGGGGCTTCCCGGCACAATATGGTGGCCGCTTGTCTTCAGTGATTGATGTGCGTCTGAATGAGGGGAATGTCAAAAAGTTTTCCGGTAGTGGCGGCCTGGGATTGATCTCCTCCCGTCTGACACTTGAGGGTCCACTGGTGAAAGACAAAGGTTCTTTCATGATTTCTGGCCGCCGCACCTATGTCGACATTTTTACCCGTGCCATCAACCGCGCGCAGGAAGACCAGCCGGATTTTAACCCCATTCCGGACTATTTCTTTTATGATCTCAATACCAAAGCCAATTATAAGCTGGGAGAAAATGATCAGATTTTCCTCAGTGGGTACTTTGGACGAGATGCGTTCAACTTTGATGATGGCAATTTTGATTTCAACTTTTCGTGGGGCAATGCCAATGGTACCCTACGCTGGAATCACCTGTTTTCGCCGCGTTTGTTCATGAATGTGTCTGCTTCGGTGGCTGATTATAAATATGTAATCCGAAATGAGTTTGACATCTTCAACTTCCAGTTGGGTTCCCGGATCACGGACATCAACCTTTCCACGGATTTTACCTGGCAACCCAATAACCAGCATACGGTGCGCTTTGGTGCATCTGCGATGCGACATGAATTCATTGTCAACAGCCTTGACGCTGGCGCAGAAGACAGTAGCTTTAATTTCAACGCGGGCACGACCTATCTCGGAACCGAAATGGGCGCTTATATCGCCGACGAATATGATGTCAACAATAAACTGCGGTTGAATTATGGCCTGCGCTTGTCTGGCTTTACGCATGAAGATGGCTCTTTTTATGCCAATCTCGAACCGCGCTTCGCGCTACGCTATGCTGCCAGTCCCAAATTGTCTATCAAAGCAAGTTATGCCCGCATGGTGCAGTATCTGCATCTCGTTTCCAATAGTGGCAACACCCTGCCCACCGATGTGTGGTATCCCTCCAATGAACGGGTGCGCCCAGAAGGCTCTCATCAGATTGCGGCTGGTTTCTCTCTGCAGTTGGGAGAGCAGTTTTTGCTGACCAATGAAGTCTATTATAAATGGTTGCAGAATACAGTTGATTTCCGCAATGCCGCCAATCTCTTCGTCAACAATGATCTGGATTCAGAATTTGTCTTCGGACGGGGCTGGGCTTATGGCAATGAGTTTTACCTGGAGAAAAAGCTGGGCCGTCTGACGGGTTGGATTGGCTATACCCTTTCCTGGTCCTGGCGTGTCTTTGATGGGATCAATGCCAATGGAGAATTTGTGGTGGAGGATGCGCTCAATGATGGCAAACGCTTTCACCCCAGACAAGACCGTCGCCATGACCTCTCCATCGTCAGTATATATGAGATCAACAAACGCTTTTCTGTAAGTGCCTCCTGGGTCTATCAAACCGGAAATGCGGTTACCCTGCCGATAGGACGATTTTTCCTCTTTGGCGAAGATGTCGTGGGCGTGCCGACCAATGTGCCTGATTTTCCAGAAAGAAACAGCTTTCGCATGCCTGCCTACCACAAACTGGATCTGGGCTTTATCATCCGCTTTTTTCCGAAATGGGGCGAATCTGACCTGACCATCAGTGCTTACAATGCTTACAATCGCCGCAATCCCTATTTCATTTTCTTTGATCAGGTGGACAATGCGAATGGCATTCCGACGCAGTTTCAGGCCCGGCAGGTCTCTCTGTTTCCGATCATTCCCTCCATTACCTACAACTTCAAATTCTAAGACCGTGAAAATTCTTTCA
>JBCBZF010000179.1:0-8629 GCA_039815525.1 Bacteroidota bacterium
CTTTTTCTAATTTATCGGTCCTTTCGGTCATCTGATCCTTTCCTTCATGATTGCAATTGAAGTCGGCCTGATGGTCATCGCCTACACTGCTTTGATTATCTCACTGTTTCTCCAGATTGTCTGCTATAAGCGCAAACTTGAGAGTCGTGAAACCATTGCCTTCACGGTATCATTGCTCTTGCTGATCATTTCCATTAGCCTTTCAGTGGTATGGACACCGGATTCGTCTGATGAGGCTCCCAGCATGTTGATTCTTCTGGCCATGATTCTGGTTGGTCTGACCACACCACTCAATGTCTTTCAGGAGAGAAAAATCGATCTGCATCCATATTGGAGAAAGGGCGTCATCGCGATATCTATCTTGTTGGCGACTGCTGTTCTGATCGGATATCTGATGGGGACATTATTTATCCTGCAATTTATCGTTGCTGTTTTTCTTGGCCTTTCGGTGGTTGGGTCAATGATCCTGGTACGAAGAACCAAACCGGAAAAGAAGATGCTCCATCGGGAAAAGGCGGAAAGAATATTTGCTGGTGCTTTTGTGGTGATCTTGCCCCTATCGCTATTGGCTCAATTTATCGTTGACCCTGAAAATGGCTTGCAGTTTGGGTTTGTCTTTCCATTGGTTTTCATTCTGCTGGCCGGAAACAAAATTCTGGATGACCTCAAACGCCTTTCTCTCTTGCCCTCCGAAACCAATGTTCAGGAACAGCATTTCGATAATTTCACGCTGACCAAAAGGGAACGGGAAATTGCGGCTCTTTTGGCGCGTGGTACTACCTATAAAGAGATTGCCGAGCAGTTGTTTATTTCCCTACCGACTGTCAAAACCCATGCGTCCAATATTTACCGCAAATGTCAGGTTAAAAATCGTTCTGAACTGATGGCCCTGCTGGTCAACTGATTAGCTTTTTTGACGCATCTCATACTTTGGTATGAATTCAGCCTGATCAAGCTTTTTCATACCAATGCCCGATTGATCAGCCGTTTCTCATCGCCCACATTCGCTGCAAAAACATATGCAGAGAATGTTAAACAAACCATCACAGATTTTTCTCTTTCTGATTCTGGCCAGCCTGAATGTTTGGGGCCAGGAAGAAGGCCATTCAGAGAAAAGGCGCCTCGATTTTGCCAAAACCTATTTTGAATATGGCGGTAGCTTTTTCCCTTCATTTACTGGAAAACGCCTGATCAATGATGAAATCCAATCCTTTGAACATTCGGCTTCCATTGGGCAATATCTGAACTGGGGTGGCTTTCATTTCTGGGGGCACGCTGAGTTTTACGCGACTTTTCCGTTGGGGCAAAACAATCTGCGTCAAAGTGAGGCAGTAGATTTTCAATTGCGGCATTCGGTTTCAACGGGTGCGAGAATCTTACCATGGGCCTATGAGCCGCTGAAACTTCGGCCATACGTTGGCGTGAGTTGGTCGGCCCTGGATTTCCAGCAGATCGTTCAGCCAGAGACAGAGCAACCAGTCATGGGCAAAGACGTTTTGTTGGTGCCGGATATCGGGGTCCTGTATGGCTACAAACAGTTTGCCCTACGGCTGGGCGTACACTATTTCCACAACAATCAATGGAATTATCCACTTTCCCGAACCCGTTTCGCGGACATCGAAACACCAAAATGGATGGTTCAGCTTGGTCTGAATTATTCCTTCGAAAATTCTCATGTCAAAGATGAGATTGCCAATGAACGCTGGAATACCTATCCGAGGATCGCTTCCCCGGGATTTGGGACAAAGCGGAGGGGAGATTTTTTTATCGGGCTCGGACCATCTTCTTCCTTTTCAACGAAAGGGACGGCTTACAATGCGACCTACTTTCCCTGGCTGCGGGATAAACTGATCTCGACATTTTTTGCCGATGCTGCGATTGGCTATCATTTTTATCAGCCGGGAATCCTGACGGCATTGAGTTTTCGCAATCCGCGATTTGTGAATGAAGGCTACGGCATGGTGCAGAGCATTCATAAAAACTCTCTCGCTTTGGAGGTAAGCAAACTGTTGACGGACTACTCCGGCTTTGCGCCTTATGTCGGTGTCAACCTGGCTTATGATCGCTTTTCTTATTCTGAAACCGATGATGGCCATGAGATGACGCAGACGTTTGACCAACTGGAACCGGGTTTTACCTTTGGCTGGGACATCATTCCGGGGAAAACAGATGAGGCGCTGATTCTGCGGACCAATCTGCGTTGGTATCCATGGTCTGACTTTGAAATCGAAGGCAAGGCATTTTCATTTGCACAGCTCGAGTACAACCTGATTCAGGTGATTTTTTATCCGGGCCGCTGGAAGCGGAGTCGGGGTTAGAGGCGTTTTGCAAAACGCCTCTACGAGAATTCCGCCCGTAACATTCCCAGCAGAACCAAATCCCAGTATTGTCTGGCATGTAGCTTCATTGCGCGTTGGCGGCCTTCTTCTGTGAAACCCATTTGCACATGTAGCTTGATGGAAGCTTCATTATAAGCGTAAATGCCCACATTGACTTTTTGATATCCCAATTCTTCGAAATAATAGCGCAGGACCATTCGGATGGCTTCCTGCGCATATCCTTTTCTCCGAAAAGCTTCGATGATGCCGACCCCATAGCTGAAAGTGCCATTTTGCCGATCGCAATTGCTGGGATGGATCATGCCCGCGATTTGTCCGCTGGACAATTCTTCAATCACAAAGAAAAATTCATCCTTTTCACCGGACTGCTGACTCTTTTGTTCTGCCCACTCTCTCACGCGGGCCTTGGAACCAGGAAACCAAATCTGATCAAGACCATGTTGCGTCTGAATGTCCTGATTCCATTGAAAGAAGGTGTCAGCGTCCTCTGGTTCAAGGCCACGTAGGCGGATGTTTTTGCCTTGCCAGTAATTTCCGACTGAACTCACTTCTTCTTCCGCTTTTTGCTGGCCTTGGCCAGCGGATTATGGTCCAGTGCCAACTGAATCCAGTGGGTCAGCTCCTCATCACGATCCATCGCTTCCGGATCGACAAAGACATAGCCTTTCATGGAGCGCCCGGTGAACATCATTTCATTGACGCCATCCCGTGCAATTGCGGCTTCCCATGGATCTGGACCGATCCGGGCCATGAGTTGCTCCCCCACAATGCCAACGCACATTTTGTCATCGACCATGAAGGTGAGACCACCCATCATTTTCTTTTCGACATAGCTGGTTTGTTTTTCCTGCATTACCAGTCGAATGCGTTCAGCAAGAGATTCGTTGTAGGCCATAGAGGAAATTAGGAAATATTTCAACTTACTGAGAGATGATTTGGGCCACCCTTCAATCTTCTCCCCATTTTTCCTACCTTCCTTTTGCAAAAAAATCTCATGACGACTACTTATCAGGCGGATGTCATCATCGTCGGCGGCGGACTGGCCGGCATTGTGACCGCACTCGAACTACTCGACCAACAGAAAAAAGTCCTTATCCTTGACCGTGATGTTGAATCAGAATTGGGGGGGCTGGCCAAATGGGCCTTTGGGGGGATGTTTTTCGTTGATTCAAAACTGCAACGTAAACGCGGTATCGATGACAGCATTGATTTGGCCATGAAAGACTGGTTTTCCTATGCCGAGTTTGCCGATGATGAAGTCTGGGGAAAAAAATGGGCCGAGCAATATATTCATCTTGCTACACCGCATGCCTATCGTTGGTTGAAAGAACGGAAGATCTCATTCTTCCCGGTCCTCAACTGGGCGGAGCGCGGTCTCCATCGCCACGGCAACTCTGTTCCGCGCTTTCACATGGTCTGGGGTACAGGCTGGGGGTTGGTCAAAACCCTCGCCAAACGTCTTGTCAACCATCCTAATGCCTCACGTCATTTGCAAATCTGCTACGAACACCGTGTGCACGACTTTGTGATGGAGGCTGGAAAAGTGGTCGGGGTGCAGGGAAAAAAGGAAGGCTCAGGTGAAGCGTTTGATGCTCGTGCCAATGTTGTGGTGGCCGCCACCGGCGGGATCAATGGTAGTCTCGAAAAAGTGCGCGAACACTGGTACAAAGCCTGGGGGGCGCCACCGGAACGCATT
Organism: Bacteroidota bacterium; assembly: GCA_039815525.1. GTDB lineage: Bacteria > Bacteroidota > Bacteroidia > J057 > J057 > JBCAWW01. The sequence goes on from JBCBZF010000179.1 coordinate 4,036, forward strand.
CTCAATGGTGCCCACAAATACGCCATCGGCGACCTGCACGAAGCGACAAGTCGCATCAATGGCAGTCTGTCCAATCTGGACCTGATGTGGAATTATGCCGCCGGCGTGCATCATCCGAATCCGCGCAAACCTTTGCATGGTCTGAGTCTGGTTCCCAGCAAATCTGCTGTCTGGCTCAATTATCAGGGCAGACGTATCGGACCAGAACCGCTGGTGACCGCTTTTGATACCCGTTTTATCATTGATCGGATTTGTGAGGAAGAGAAAAAATATACCTGGCAGGTTCTCAATATGAAGATCGCCAAAAAGGAATTTGCAATCTCCGGCTCGGAGTCTAATCCGGCGGTGCGCGACAAAAAGTTCCTGAAGTTTATCATGACGGTTCTTCTGGGGAATAAAAAGCTGGTTCAGCAAATGCTGGACACCTGTGAGGACTTTGTAGTAGGCAACAGTGTGGAGGAATTGGCTGATAAAATGAATGCGCTTACAGGAACCAATGACGTAGATGTACAGCAGATGAAAGCTGATATTGCCGAATATGACCGGCAGATTCGCCTGGGACCAGGTAAGCACAATGATGAACAGCTGCGTTTGATCGAAAAAGCCCGTGAATATCGCGGTGATCGGGTCAGAACCTGCAATTTTCAGCCAATTGTGGATCGCAAAGCCATGCCCCTGATCGCAATCCGTGAATTCATCGTTTCTCGCAAGAGTCTCGGTGGTATTCAGACTGATCTGCAAAGTCGGGTCCTGACCCGCGTTGAAGACGGCCCGCAGCAACCAATCGAAGGATTGTATGCGGTCGGTGAAGCCGCAGGCTTCGGTGGCGGCGGCGTACATGGGAAACGTGCGCTGGAAGGGACGTTTTTGAGTGGTTGTGTGATCACTGCCCGAGTAGCAGCGGCTTCAATATTGGGGAAAAGTTTAGATTAGTGCCATGAAAGGCATCCTCTTCATCATCCTTGCTGTGATCATCTTCCTTGGCGGACTGGTCTCGGCATACCTTTGGCTGGGCGTCTGGTGGGCGGTGATTGGGATCGTGCCATTGAGTTGGTCTGTGGTCTATCTGGCCAAAGTGATGGGCAAGGATTTGGCGGACAAAGAGAGTGGAGGAGAAGACCTGTTTGGGAGAATCTATGATTTTCTGGCACGTTAAGCGTAAATCCTGCGGACTTTCGCCTGAATTGTGCAACGATCAGGATTTTTCGCAATCATTATTCCATCAAACATTTACAATCCATCACTTACAACATGAATAAGACCACACTGCTCAGCATGTGCCTGACATGCTGCCTCTCATTGTTATTTGCCCAGGAAAAGCATACGCCTACTTTTGAAGAAGTCCTTTCCCTAGAAGGCGCCTCTAATCCACAGATCAGTCCGGATGGGCAGCATGTGATTTTTCAGAAAGGCCGCACAGACTGGAAAGAAAATCGCTACGACACCGAAATCTGGATGTCCCGAAATGGTGGTGAACCCTTTCCCCTGACCAATCATCCCAAAGGTTCCAGCAGCTCTCCCAAATGGTCCCCGGATGGGAAGTGGATTGCTTTCTCCTCCAATCGCAGCGGCAAAAACCAAATTCAGATCATGCGGACAGAAGGCGGAGAAGCCTTTCAACTGACCCATACCGACAACAGTCCCTACGGATTTGAATGGTCTCCGGATGGCAAGCAAATCGCTTTTATGCAATCTGAGGATAAGTCCAAAAGCCAGAAAAAACGGAAAGATAAGTACGGTGGATTCAGTGTAGATGATGGAGAGTATAGCCTGAATCAATTATGGGTAATCGATTTTTATCCTGAAGACCTCAACGCCATGCCTACCCCACAGACCATGGAGGATTCGGTTTGGAAGGAAAAGCATAAAGCCCGGCTGCTGATGGATTCTCTGGACTATACCATCAACAATTACGCCTGGTCGCCAGACGGCAAAAAAATTGCCTATACCCATCAGCCGACCACCTTGCAGAATGGATTTTTTGATGCAGACATCTCCGTGTTTGATCTGGAAACCGAAACCCACAAGGTACTGGTCAGCAATCAAAGCTTTGATGGGTTCATTGACTGGTCGCCAGACGGCCAATCGATTTTGTATTCAAGCCATCTCGACAATCGCATCGACAATTATTACCTCAACAATCACTATTTCCGCATCAATCTGGATGGCAGGGGGAAGAAAGAGTTGGGGAAAAAGTTTGATGAAAACCTAAACGGTCTGGTGTGGCATAAGGGAGGGATTTACGGTACCGCCTGGCAGAGGACGAGTCGGCCGCTGGTGCGGATGGATCCCAAAAGCGGTCAGGTGCAAACGCTTGACAATGGATTAACCCGGAACTGGGCTTTTTCGCTTTCTGATGATGGAACGAAAATTGTCTACACTGGCCGCAATGATGACAATCTGACCGATCTCTATCTCAGCGATTTTCCGTTTGCCAATGCCAAAAGACTCACTGATGACAATGCCCAAATCAAAAACTGGAAGGTGTCAGATAGCGAAGTGATCAGTTGGAAAAGCAAAGATGGAGCCGAGATTGAAGGGGTTTTGCACAAACCACAGGACTTTGACCCCAATAAAAAGTACCCGCTACTGGTCATCATTCATGGCGGGCCAACTGGTATTTCGACCCCAAGCGTTGCACCCGGCTATGTGTATCCAATTTTGCAATGGCTTGACAAGGGCGCCTTGGTCTTGCAACCCAATTACCGTGGTTCGGCAGGATATGGCGAAGACTTTCGTTCACTCAACGTCAAAAATCTTGGTGTTGGAGATGCTTGGGATGTAGAGTCGGGGGTTGAGTTTTTGGTGGGGAAAGGCATGGTCGATCCTGAAAAGGTTGGTTCCATGGGCTGGAGCCAAGGGGGCTATATTTCCGCCTTTCTTACCACCAACTCCAAAAAGTTCAAAGCAATTTCTGTAGGGGCTGGCATCTCAAACTGGATGACCTATTACGTCAATACCGACATTCATCCTTTCACCCGCCAATATCTCAAAGCCACACCCTGGGAGGACAAGGCCATTTATGAAAAAACCTCTCCCATGACGAACATCAATGAGGCCCAGACGCCTACTTTGATCCAACATGGAGAATTTGACCGGCGGGTACCCATCGCCAATGCGTATGAACTCCATCAGGGTTTACAGGATGTGGGCGTGGAAAGTAAGTTGATTGTGTACAAAGGCTTTGGTCATGGTATCAACAAACCCAAAGAAGCCCTGGCTGCAACCTGGCACAACTGGCAATGGTTTGGAAAGCATTTGTGGGGAGAAGAGATTGAGATGCCGATGGAGTAGGGTAGGCAATCTAATCAGAAAAATGAGCACCTATATTCAAATGAAAGTGGTTTGGGAATTTCTCTTTCTCCCAAACCACTGATTTTGAGGGTATACCGGAAAGTGAAAGGACATGGCATGCCGTGTCCCTCCCCTTTTTCCCAAAGCATTTCAGGTTCGGTATATCAATAAAAAGAAGCCCGCCAATTTGGCGGGCTTTGGTCTTAAATGCATGTCATCTGCTTAACGAACCACTTTAAGTTTCTTGGTGATGTCGCCCTGCGGGCTGCGCATCCGGACCAGATACAATCCAGAAGGCAGACCAGCGAGCGAGAATTGCGCTTTATGGTTGTTGCGAATGTCTTGTGTCATCAATAAGCGACCCTGGAGATCGTACAGCATGACTGTCCACTCGTTTGTTCCCTGCCATTCAACAAAGACCTGGTCTTGGGCTGGCTGTGGGTACAACTTGAAAAGATTGGCCAGTGGCTGCTCGATGCTCACATTGGGTTCGATGACAGTGATGGATGTGCTTTGTGCATTGAAGGCGACTTCTGCCGCATCGGCCCGAATGATGCGGACATCATAAATCTCGAATATCAAGTCTTCAGTTTGGTCAAGCTTTCCGGCAATGTCGTCAACCATCACAATGCTCAGACTTGCCACTGCACCATAGCCACTCATATTTTGCAGATCGTTTCGGGTCAGTGCCACATCAATTTCACCGTCCTGAAACTGGTCTTTCTGTACACCGATTAAATCACTGCCAAAGTTACCCAGCCAACCGCTGTAGGTAATGCTGGCGGTATTGGCTTTCACAAGATTGACGTCATAACCAATGGTAAAGGCCAATCCATAAATGCTGTCGGCAGGGATGCTATCGGTCCCAAATACAATTGGAAGAGATAGCTGATCGCCTACCATGGCAGGGCCGCTGATGGTTTCGACATAGAGGGGGGGATCATCCGGCCCTCCGTTGGTACCAGTGCCTTTGTTGTGCATCAAGCCATAATTCTGGGTAATGGCCAATGTGTCATCGACTGTAACGCTTCCATCTCCGTCGGTATCGCAATAGACAGCATTGGTGCCATTTGGTAGTGTATCATTCCAATCGCTGGCTGGTTGGCCTGTCCAGCTCAAGGAAGCATTGTCGCGTACCGGGCCGGTGAAACCATAGCTCAGGCCCAGAGCCATGCAGATCACGAGCGCGATCGCGCAGCTTGGCGGCCAATGCATAGTCTTCGCGCGAGGCAGCATCGGCTATGGCTGTCTCTAGCTCTGCTAGGGACGCAAACTTGTCCACGGCGTCATCGCCACCTCC
>JBCBZF010000226.1:0-7716 GCA_039815525.1 Bacteroidota bacterium
ATTCCCATCCTCTGTGGAAAATTGATATACATACTCTCTGGCATATTCGCGTGAATACACTCGATTGATGATTCCTTCAAAGTTGATAATTGGCGCGATATACCCTAAGACCTTCCCTTCTTTTATTACCCGGAAGTTAAGCGGAATGCCTACCCAGCCTTCCACCAGATTCAAGGGGGGGAAAAGTTGCATCTCATCGCTTTTCATGAGATCTCCCAATTGGTCAAGTTCTTCTCTGCTTCTCAGTACGTCCAGTCTTGTCCCTTTTAAGGAATTTGGGTTCAGTTTGTCTTTGGTAATTGAATACTGGAATACATGATCTGGACTGAGGTAAGAAATGATCAATGAATCCTGGAAATTTTTGTCCAAGAATTGCAGCTGAATAAATGCCTGTAGTTCCTTTTCATCTGGAACATCTGGAGAAAGTTGTATAAAGCTTCTGATTCCTGAGACCAAGGTGGCAAAATGCTCTACGCCACGTTGAAAAGATGCCGCGGCAACATTCGCTTCTTTTTCCAATTGGAGCCGCTTTTGTTCCTGTTCATTCAGGGAAATATTCTTTTTGATCTGAATAATCAGCCAGGCGCCAAGGATCAAAAAAAGAGAAAGAAAAAGCCATGCTTTTTTACTCAGAATCATCATCTGACTTAGGGGGAAGCGAGCTGAGGGAATCTAATATACAATAAACCTTCGATTGTTAAAATAAGAGCATTTCTGTTGGCAGCTTTTCATTTCAGGGTATCCATTCACGTCAGACGCCTGATTGTATGCTGGGTGATCTTTCATCCAGTCCGATGTGCGGATTGTGGGATTGAATCATTGCGAAGAGTACAGAGAACAGTCATTTAAATACCAGAATATCCATTTCAAGTTTCTTTTATTGACGTTCTACGAGCATTAACCGACTACTTATGAAATTTTTGTTTTTTAATCACAATGAGAGCAAGCGGTTCCTAACGGTCTTCTTGTCAGGCTTGCTACTCATGTTGGCCGCCTGCGACAAAGGCGAGCAGCCAAAAATTGATCCCCCGCCACCTACACCACCCGATATGTCTGGCATTGGTGAAGCCCGCGACATCAGCTCATTTGATCTGGTCGCCGAAATGGGCGTCGGCTGGAATCTTGGCAACAGCTTTGATGTAACCTCACGCGACAAAACTTCCTGGGGCAATCCGCAGCCTTCCCGCGCCATGATCATCAAAGTACGGGAGATGGGCTTCAAAACCATTCGGATTCCGATTACCTGGGGCTTCCATCAGCGTGAAACGGCACCTTTTGCCATTGAAGAAGACTACATCAACCAGGTCAACAAGATTGTTGACTTTGCCTTCCAAAATAAGATGCACGTGATCATCAATGTGCATCACGACAATGATTGGGTGGTGCCGGATGCCGCTCATGCTGAAAAGGTGAAAGAGCGCCTCGCCAGCCTCTGGACCCAGCTCGCCGAACATTTCATCGAATACAATGATTCGCTCATTTTTGAGACCCTGAACGAACCACGGATTGAAGGTATTCCGCAGGAATGGTCTGGTGGGACGCCGGAAGGAAGAGGCTTCATCAATGATTTTCACAAAGCGGCTTTGGATGCGATTCGCGCCACCGGTGGCAACAACGCCAAACGTCATATCATGATCCCAACCTGGGCTGCCAGTACGGTGCAGGCTGCCATGGATGATCTGGTGGTTCCGAATGACGACCCCAAAGTGATCATTTCCCTCCACACCTACTTCCCCTGGCCATTTGCCGGAGAAGGTTCCATTGGGTGGGGTTCAGATCAGGATAAGCTCGATCTGGAAGCCGAATTTGATCGCATCCGCGACAAATGGATTGTACAGGAAAATCGTCCGGTGATTTTGGGTGAGTGGGGTTCGGTAGACCGCAATCCGATTGGTACCCGTCTGGCCTATGCCGAATTCTACGCCAAAGAAGCCAAAGAGAGAGGCTTGCTAACCGTGGTCTGGGACGATGGCGGCATGTTTCGGATGTTTGATCGCAGCAGCCTGACCTGGCCATTTGAAAATATCGCGACGACGATCGTGAATGCGTCGGAGTGATACCTAAGGCTTTTAAACTGAATATTGACAATCCAGTGACTGAATTTATGTAAATTTAGTCACTGGATTGACTGTTTTTACATAAAAGGCGTCAATCCCGGCCAACCAAACGCATCACCCCATACACGCCCATGCCAACCACACTTGCAATTCCATGGGCAATGGTCGTGATCGGTGGTAAAGTGATGGCATAGTAAAGATCGCCCAGTAAAACTGCGATCAGTGACATGATGAGCAGATTTCTGATCCTAGGCGCGAACTCCGCTTCCTTCCAATTCCGCCAGATAAGAATCAGATTGACACCCGCGAGGGCAGACCAGATCAAAGAGATGCCCGTCTCATGTTCCGAAAACCAAATCCAGATTTGCAGCACCAGAAAGAGCAGACTGATCCAGAGCCATTCCCTGCCCAGCAGTTCTTTCTGACGGCCTTTGGCGTGGAAAAAGGGTAGCAAGCAGAGAAATAAGAGCAGGTAGTTGATGCCAATATCCAGCAGATTGCCGCGGTAGAAAAAACCACCGATTAATATGCCGAGTGGGCCGTCAATTTCGATTCCTCCACTCATGTTAGGTTGTTTGATAGATGATCGTACGGATGCTCTGTACCAGTTTCAATATACATTTTCTCTTCTGATACATGTTTTGGCCTGCGATCGGCCATTCTGTCTACTCATCAATTGTCACCCGAACCATATACGGCCCTTCCCATTTATAAACCTGAAAAAGCAATTCATTCTCAAACTGTTCCATGCCAGTCGTCAGGTGCAGAAGGATGCCATTGTCTCCGGTTTGGGAATACAAACGTTGATGTTGTTGTTCTCCTTTCAGGTTGATGGTGGTCATCATGATCTCTCCTCCTTTTCTGCGTGGCCTTGGCCATTCTCTGGGTGCTTGGGTACCCCAGATGAAGACAAATTTCTCGGGAAAGCGGGCAAAATAATAAGGTTCCTCGATCGCATGGTCGTGCATGGCTGGCGTTACAGTTAACATATCAAACCAATCGAGCTGTCCGTTTTTGTCTATCCTCAATAAACAGATGTCTCCGTAAAAGAAACTCATGCTGGTTGAAGAACTGATTTCTCTGCTACGAACAGATGAAAATTCTTCCGTGGTGGTGGTTCGCCTGACGTATTGCTGAAAAGGCGCAATCAAGATGACACCACCATCCTCTTGCGGCAAGATATGTTTGACCAGGGGCGCGCTGTTGCCGATAATGGGCCGTTTCCATTTGCCTGTCTCAGCAAGCTGATCGAAGTCATAAAGCTTCTGCTGGACAAATTTCTCATACACCAAATCATAGCGAGACAAAAAGAAAGCGTGTGCTTCCCGCTCTGTATTTGTCAGGAGGCCACTGCAAATCAATTCTTTTTCCGGTGTGATCTGAAAAGTCGGGGCCGCCACCAAAAAATCCTCTTTCTTCAGCCTGACTTCTCTTTCGGTTTGTCCATTGTCACATAAAATCGTGCAATCAATGGTGCTTCTGGGCAGGGCATAATTGTATTTGACGGAGACCTTGCTCAGGATCACTTCCCCACGATTCGTGAGATGGATTTGGCGGTCGAGCTTGCTGGGATGCTCCGTCGAACGCTTTTCCCATTCAAGTTTGGCACCCTGATAGACCTGTACAAATTCTTGCTGTGTATCGAGATCAGCCGGTTTGTTGAATCCATGGGCAAGCAATTTCTTTCCATCTGGTGATAGCGCGACTTGAAACCGTCCCTGCTCCCGATAATTCCTGGCTGGCACCGTAAACAGGATCGCCCCTTCATCGACAAGGCGAAGGCTGTTGACGTCTATTTCCTGGCGTTTGAGGGAAAAACGCCTCTGCTTTTTGTTCCAGACACTGATAAAGAGGAAAATGGATCCATCTACCGAAACCAGGTCTACAAAATTCGTAACCCCTCCTTTTGCAATCAAGGCGACCTTATTTTGGGCTACTAAATTCAGTTGCGGATCAATTCGTCTGAGCTCAACTGCCGTACCTGTGTAGAGGTATAGAATGCCTCCACCATCGGAGGTTTTGATCAATCGCTGTTGCGATCCATTCACCAGTCGGCCGCCTTTATAGGCGTCTCCAAACTCCAGGGTCGCGTTTTGAGAGAATAGATTGAGAGAGAAAAGAATGAGGGAGAAAAAGAGAAAATTCTTCATGAGAAACCGTTTGGTTCTGTTCAACAAAGAATGAATTGATGTGCTCTTATTCTATGGCTCATTCATCTTACGGTTCTTGATGATCGTTGGTTTTCATTGTGAACTGCCGAATAGAACTTGACTGGTGCCTAAGCGCCATTGCGCCATAAAAGTATGTAAAAACTGGGAGGTCTTTGGGGTTCAACACCCACCTTCACATTCCACACAGCCGATCACAATATCACTGAGTACGCCAATGTATTCAATGACACCGTCTGAGGCGACAATGTCCCCTGACAGCTGAAAGAGATCTGGATCGCCATTGCTATCCTTAGGCAGACACTCGTACACACGCAGACTGATGAGGCCGGAAATGGCCGTGGAAGTGCCGTTCTGATCGGTGAAGCTGAGACTGGCGTAAATGGTAGAGGTGCCGGCATTGATGGAGAATTCACCACCTGGTCTGAAAGGATCAGCAATTGAGTCCGTGTCATGTAGAACGAGGCTGAGAGTCGCATCCCCAGAGGATTGACTGGCAGTGATGGTGGCCCGCACAAAGGGACTGGTCTCGGCGTCTGTGTTGACTTCTGCGGTGATTTGATCAAAGCTGAGATCCGGTCTGGTAGGTAGACTGAGTTTGATTTCTCCATCTCCGATGGGGGTTGGATCGGTGCCTTTTTTACAGCCTGAGAAGATGAAGACAACGGACAAGAGGAGCAAGCTGAAAATGGCTTGTGATCGCTTGGGAAAAGGGGTATACATCTTTTGTGAAGGAAATTGAGGGTAAACAATGGGATGATACCTGGTTATGGACAGAAAAGGGCTTTGGTTAACAGTGCTTTGGATTCCAGAAGATTGCGTAATTTTGCAGCAATGAAAGCTTCGCTTCCCAACATACGCAGCCTGGACCTTCCGCAATTGCAGGAGAAACTGGTGGAGATGGGTGAAAAATCTTTTCGCGCCAAACAGATCTACCAATGGCTTTGGGAGAAGCGGGCGACCTCATTTGATGAGATGCTCAATTTGAGCAAAGCTCTGCGGGAGCGCCTGCAAGAAACATTCGTGATTGAACCGGTCCAGATACTGGATGCCCAGCGCAGCAATGATGGCACCATCAAGTATGCTTTTGAGCTGAGCAATGGTCATCAGGTGGAAGGGGTGCTGATCCCCACCGAAAGCCGGGTCACGGCTTGTATCTCTTCCCAGGTGGGATGCTCCTTGTCCTGCGCATTCTGCGCGACGGGCCTGCTGGCGCTGAAGCACAACCTGCATCGCTGGGAGATCTACGATCAGGCCTTTATCCTCAACCAGGAGGCCCAAAGAGAATTTGGGCGGCCGCTGAGCAACATCGTTTACATGGGCATGGGCGAACCATTGCTCAATTATCGCAATGTGCTCGGCTCGATCCAGATGATCACCAATGAGGCTGGCATGGGCATGTCTCCCAGACGCATCACTGTCTCGACCGCTGGGGTTGCCAAAATGATCCGCAAACTGGCCGATGATGAAGTGCGCTTTGAATTTGCGCTTTCCCTTCATGCGGCCAATGATGAGAAGCGTGCGCAGATCATGCCCATCAACGAATCCAATTCACTGGACAATCTGGCCGAAGCCTTACGTTATTTCTATGAGAAAACCCGCACCCGGGTTACCTACGAATACTGCATCTTTAAGGATGTGAATGACAGTGAGCAGGATGCACGCGAACTGGCGGCTTTCTCCCGCATCATTCCCTCAAAAATCAATGTGATTGAATATAATCCGGTTCCCGAACTGGGTTTTGTCAATACCACCCGCAAGCGCATGGATGCCTTTCTGGCTGTGCTGGAACGCGAAAAAGTCATCGTCAATGTACGGCGCAGCCGTGGCAAAGATATTGACGGCGGTTGCGGACAACTTGCCTTGCGTCATACCCGCAAAGACGGGGTACAGTATCAGAAAGTTTCATGAGTCAGCCCGTTAACCTGATCCTCGAATCGATTCAAAATGATGTGGCCCTGATCGGCGCCCATCTGAAAATCATCGCCCAAAAGGTGATTGACGAACAAATCTCGGATTTCCCGCTCTTTGTGGCTTCACAACAGATTGTGAACATCGGCCGGCCGGTCTTTGACCGGGATGAAGTACAAACCAATTGGTTTTTCAATGCCTCCATTCTGGAAGAGTTTATCAAAAACGGCCTGATTTCTCAGGCGCGGCTGGGAAGCTTCCGGGAGACCTTTGGCGATCCAAAGGAGCGAGCCTGTATTTTTGTCATCACAGGTGAAGAAGGGCAGTTCATTTTTGTGCCTTATGATATAGAGCCAGGAAGCAAAACTGCCCAATAGCTTTTATCCTACCAACCCTATATGCTACTTTGTTCCTGCGTCATGAAGGCGACAGATCGGTGCCATTGTGCAGCATTTGCTGGAACCCTGACTTGACAGATTGCGTTTTTGCTGTGTTAATTGATTCCTGACGCCTCCCATATCCACGACTCTCCAGGGCTTTAAGCAAGGAAAAACATGGCAAACATCATTCTCCCGAAAGACTGGCAACTCAAAGGACTCCGTCCCACCGAAGAATCCATTTATCACAATCGACGCTCATTTGTCAAACAACTGGGGCTCCTGGGCATTGGGGCAGTAGCTGCTCCTGGCTTATTGTCTGCCTGCAACAGTCCCCAAAGCGCTGCTTCCAAAGCTGGTGCCATGCAGGATGGCGATGTACCAGGCTTCCATTTCGATGGGGAAGAGGATTTTTACCCTGCGGCGCGCAATCCCAAATTTGTCCTTGACCGCAAGATCACGGATAAATATGATGCCACCCATCACAACAATTTTTACGAATTCATCAACCCGGCTGATCGCAATATTTACAATGTCTACAAATACATCGGAGCATTTGATACTTCGGATTGGAAGATTGAAGTGAATGGACTGTGTGAGAAGCCCGGCGAATATCATCTGGCTGATCTGATCAAAAAAATTGGATTGGAAGAGCGGACCTATCGCTTCCGCTGTGTAGAGCGTTGGGCCATGGCCGTGCCCTGGACGGGTTTCTCCCTGGCCAGCTTGCTCAAAGAGTTTGGTCCCCAAAACAACGCCACTCACGTTCGCTTCACCACTGCTCTGAACAAAAAGCAAATGATCGGTGTGAAAGGACAATCCTGGTATCCCTGGCCCTATCGCGAAGGTCTTCGCATGGGTGAAGCCATGAACGAAGTGGCGTTTATGGCCACTGGTCTTTATGGAAAGCCGCTGGAAAAACAGAATGGTGCGCCCATTCGGCTGGTGGTGCCCTGGAAATATGGCTACAAAAACATCAAGTCAATCAGCAAAATCGAATTTCTGGATAAGGAGCCGAAAACCTTCTGGCATCAAATTGCACCACGTGAATATCCATTTATCTCCAATGTCGATCCAGATGTACCACATCCGCGTTGGTCGCAGGCCCGCGAGCGTCAGATTCCCAATGGTGATTGGGAGCCGACATTGAAATACAATGGATATGGCGATATGGTGGCGAAACTGTATAGTTAGAATCAGGTC